>JAFAGQ010000073.1 GCA_023422555.1 Pseudomonadota bacterium | reverse complement strand
CCCCCTCTTCCGCCTACAAGATCGGCGATACCGTGAATGTGGGTGCTGATGCACGTCATCATCTGCACTGGTTCGATCCGCAAACCACACGTCGTATCGACTAGCCGTTGAGTGTCTGCCTTTGGTGCGCCAGCGGCAGGTCACTTTGCCAAAAAATAAGGCGAGGAACATCACGTTTCCTCGCCTTTTTCAGACAGGCTGGCCACAATAAAACCTATTATCTGGCCGACCTGTCCTGCAACAGATCATTCACTACATGACATTTATTTCACAGCGGTTTTGCTGCCGTCTTTATGCCATGTATAAATGTCGAATTTGAATGTGTTCAGGTCACCCTGCTTGTTCCACGACAGATCACCAATGACTGATTTGACGGTGTTGCCATGCAGCCATTCGGCGACCGCTTCAGGTTCGGTGCTTTTCGTCGCCTTGATGCCTTCGATAATCGCCTGTGTCGCGGCATAAGACGTCAGTTGGAACGCGCCGGATGCGTCACGTTTTTTGGCTTTGAACGCTTCTACAACAGCTTTGTTTTCTGGCAGTGCTGAATAATCAGCGGGCAATGTCAGCAGCATGCCTTCTACAGCATCGCCGGCAATCGCATTGATTTCAGGGTTACCCGTACCTTCAGGACCCATGAATTTCACCTTGAGACCCTGCTCGGATGCCTGGCGCATCAGCAGACCCATTTCGGGGTGATAACCACCGTAGTAAACAAAATCAACACCGGCAGATTTCATCTTGGTAATGACAGAAGAGTAATCTGTTTCACCTGCGTTGATGCCTTCGAAAAGCGCAACGTCAACATTGGCGGTTTTGAGGTTGTCGCGAACCGAAGTGGCAATACCCTGACCGTAGGACTGCTTGTCGTGCAGAATAGCCACTTTCTTGGGCTTGATGCTTTCGGCAATGTATTTCGCGGCGGCTGGACCTTGCTGGTCATCGCGGCCAATTGTGCGGAACACGAAATCAAAATTTTTGCCATCTGTCACGTTCGGTGCGGTGGCTGAAGGTGTGATCATGACCACGCCTTCCTGGTTATAAATGGACGCGCCGCCGACAGTGGCACCTGAGCATACAGGGCCAACGACGAAACCGATTTTCTTGTTGACGACGTTATTGGCTGCGATCGGGCCTTGCTTGGGTTCGCAGGCATCATCCACTTCCACCATTTCGAACTGCTTGCCATCGTAGCCGCCGGCAGCATTGGCTGACTCGATCGCAGTACGGATACCTTCACGTACCATGTCGCCATACTGGGTAACCGGACCGGTAACGGGGCCGACGGCCGCAATTTTAATGGTATCGGCAGCCATCGCCTGGGTCGACAGCATCATGCCGGCGGAAAGAGCCACGAATAATGCGGATGCTTTCAGAGATTTCATTGCTAGTACTCCACTGATTAGGGTTACGTCGAAACGTTTAACGCCGTTATTCTCGCATTTTTTTCCGAATTCAGGCTAGCTTTGCACGAACCGTCAAGGTAAACCCTGATCGCGACATATCCCGTTCGGATCAGGTATGACGCACTTTCTCCCGCAGCATTCGCACGCCGTTCAGATCGCACTGATAAATGCAGTCAGCCAGGGCATCAATGGCCTGAAGTCTGGGGAAACTGCGACGCCAGATCAGAACCACTTCGCGATTGGGTACGGGATGCTTCAGCGGCACATATCGAACCAGATCATCCTGCGACGGCGGCTTTTCGGGCAACGCAGTCATCGGCAGCAAGGTGATTCCCAGTCCGGCAGCCACCATGTGTCTGATGGTTTCCAGCGATGAGCCTTCAAAGGAGCGCTGAATTCCATCAGTGGCAGCGGAAAACCGTGACATCTCCGGGCAGACTTCAAGCACCTGGTCCCTGAAGCAGTGTCCCGCGCCCAGAAGCAGCATTGTTTCCTGCTTCATCATTTCGGTGTCGATTTCCTTTTCCTTTGCCAGGCGATGGTTTCGCGGCAGAGCAGCAATAAAATCCTCTTCATATAAGGGACGAATCTCCAGTCCGGCTTCGGGTAGAGGAAGGGCCACAACCGCGCAATCAATCTCGCCCTGTCGGAGCAGTTCCAGCAAACGTACGGTGAAGCTTTCCTGAAGAATCAGGGGCATCTGCGGCGTGAGCTTCAACTGCAGCGGAATCAGTTTGGGCAACAGATAAGGGCCGATGGTATGAATGATGCCAACACGCAAGGGGCCGGTGAGCGGATCATGGCCTTGTCGGGCAATTTCCTTCAGATTGGCGCTTTCTTCAAGAATCTTCTGAGCCTGCGTTACGATACGCAGACCGATAGGCGTTACGCCGACCTCATTGCCGCCTCGTTCAAAAATGGCAACGCCCAGTTCGTCTTCCAGCTTTTTGATTGCCACCGACAAGGTTGGCTGACTCACAAAGCATGCCTCTGCCGCTCTGCCGAAATGGCGTTCACGGGCAACGGCGATAATATATTTGAGTTCGGTAAGCGTCACACCAGGCTCCGCAAAAAATTAAAGTCAATGAGTTCGTTTTTCCCGCCAAAGGACAGTGCTCTGCCCTTCTTCATCTTTAGCCGCATTAACAAGCATCTCGCGCCGTTTTGCACAATCAGGTATGGTCGTTTCAAACCCTGAGCAGATCTGCACGCTGCCGGGCCCATCGTTGAAGATGAGCCGCGGCCGCTTCCGGATAGACTGTCTGCAGTTGCTGCGCCGTTTCACGCGCCTGCTCTGCGATTGGTGCATCCTCATCAATATCGGCAAATCGCAACAGCGCCATCCCCGATTGTCTGAGCCCAAGAAACTCTCCCGGACCACGTTGCTCCAGATCGCGACGGGCAATTTCAAAGCCATCCTGCGTTTCGTACATGGCCTTGAGCCTTGCCGTGGCAACGGCAGACAGCGGCGCCTGATACAGCAGAACACAAAGTGATTCACTTTTCCCACGCCCGACACGACCGCGCAATTGATGCAACTGTGCAAGCCCGAATCTTTCTGCGTGCTCTATGATCATCAGCGAGGCGTTCGGCACATCAACGCCTACTTCAATCACGGTGGTGGCCACCAGCAAATCAAGTTCATGATTGTTAAACGCACTCATCACCGTCGTCTTTTCCTGCGTGGGCAAACGACCATGAAGCAGACCAATACGCAAATCCGGCAGTTCCTGCTGTAACCGGGTGAAGGTATCCGTCGCAGTCTGCAATTGCAGCGCTTCGCTTTCCTCTACCAGCGGGCACACCCAGTATACCTGTCTGCCCTCCTGAATGGCATGATGTACATGTTCCAGGAGCTGCTCGCGGCGCGAATCTGCAAAGAGTTTGGTTGTGACAGGCGTTCGACCCGGTGGCAACGTATCAATCACCGAAACGTCCAGGTCGGCAAAGAACGTCATGGCCAGCGTACGCGGAATGGGAGTCGCACTCATGCTCAACTGATGGGGCGCGATGGTTTCCTGTTCGCCCTTGCGTGCCAGCGTAAGGCGCTGCCCCACCCCGAATCGGTGCTGCTCGTCAACAATAATCAATCCCAGCGAAGGGAAGCTCACGTGCTGCTGAATCAGCGCCTGCGTCCCGATGACCAGTCGCGTTGTGCCATTGGCGACCAGTTCGGCTGCCTGCTGCTTTTTCTTCGGGGTCAGACTGCCGGCCAGCCAGCCTGGCTGTATGCCCAAAGGGCCGAACCAGGCGCTGAGTTTTCGATAATGCTGTTCAGCCAGGATCTCGGTCGGCGCCATAATCGCCACCTGAAAACCCTGATCGATGGCGTGCGCAGCGGCAATGGCTGCAACAACGGTTTTACCACTGCCGACATCGCCCTGCAGCAATCGCTGCATGGGGTAGTCGCGTCGCATATCGGCAAGAATCTCACCACACACTTTTTCCTGCGCCGCAGTCAGGGTAAAGCCGATTTGCGCCATCAACTTCTTTTGTAGTCCCGAGTCTTTGCCCGTCATGGCGTATGCGCGTTTGCTCTGACGAGTGGCGCGCGCCACCGACATGGCCAGTTGCTGCGCCAGCAATTCGTCAAACTTGATGCGTTCCCAGGCAGGATGTGTTTTTTCAATCAGGGACGTGGTGTCTGCCTCTTTGGGCGGGTTATGCAAAAGTGTAATGGCTTCTGCAAAAGGCATCAGATGGTATTTGCGCTGAATTGCGTCGGGCAGCGTGTCATCCAGCCGCACGCGCGACAATGCAGCATTTACCGCCTTGCGTATCTGGTTCTGATTCAGTCCTTCAGTTGCGGGATAGACCGGCGTGAGTTTGTCTGACAACGGGGCACCTGCCCGTGTGACCTTGGGATGAACCATTTCGAAGCCCCAGAAAGAACCTCCACGAACTTCACCGCGCGCGCGAATCAGGCGTCCCTCTTCCACCGCCTTTATCTGACTGGGATAAAAGTGCAGCCACCGCAAGGCGAGCTGCCCCGAATCATCCTCCAGTGTCGCCACCAGCTGCCTGCGGCCACGAATCTGTACTTCAGACTTGCGCACAATGCCTTCGACCTGAGCAAGCTGACCAGGGTACAGTGAGCCGATGGCATGCAACGCCGTTTCGTCTTCGTAACGCAACGGCAGATGAAGCACAAAATCGAAATCACTGTGCAGGCCCAGCGCGGCAAACTTTTTGCCCAGCGCGCCGGGAGTATCAGTTTTCGCAGGAGTCGCAGTCATGTAACCGGAAGATTAGGCAGAACGGAAAATCAGACGACAATAATGGCTTCCACCTCAAACAGTGCACCCTTTGGCAACGCACTGACTTCGACTGTAGAGCGGGCTGGGAACGGCTCGGGAATGAGTTCTGACATGACATTATTGGCAATGCCGAAATGATTCAGGTCGGTCAGAAACAGCGTCAGCTTGACGATACTGTGCAGTGACCCACCGGCTGCGTGAATCACGGCGCTCATATTGCTGAAAGCCTGACGCACCTGCTCTTCGACCTGCTCTGAAACCAGATCGCCGGTTGCAGGATCCAGGCCGATCTGACCCGAAAGGTAAACGGTACTTCCCGCAGGAACAACGACCGCCTGCGAATATGGGCCAATGGCGTTGGGGGCTTTATCTGTCTGAATGACTTGTTTGGTCATGAGATTCTCCAATGAAGGGACCGATTACTATAGGCAATACCAATAGTATATACACATTCACCTGAAAAACCGAACCGGTTGAGCCGGCTGTAACTCGCGTCAAACCTGCGCTGTCGACAAAAAATCAGGGGCCAAAGACGTCAGCAAAAAATTTTACGAAAATTTCACGAAAACCTGATATATTTCAAAACTTACTATTTGCTGAATTACTATAATGCAAATGCGTCTTATTACGATTTTGATTGATTCAATAATTCCCTTAGGATACGCCGATTATTCCTTCAGGCGGCGTTGGATGAATCGTGTTGAATAACAATCGCTGGAGGAATCCGGCTGACAAGACCCACACATGACGATACCACCCCTGTTTTTGCCTTCACAACGTCCTGAATGCAGAAATCCATTATTTTGCTTCTATGACCGGCCAAACAAGGCTCGATCAAACCTTGCCAGGTCATACGAGACCTCGCGAAAGTCCTGTTCTCTTTACTTGAAACCTACTTTAGGAAGGATGTCATGAAATATCTCTCTTTCATTCCCACGGCAATGACCTGCGCAGCACTACTGCTGGGCGCGCAGGCCCATGCTGCCGACGAGATCAACATCTATACCACTCGTGAACCCAAGCTTATCCAGTCCATACTGGAGAATTTCAGCAAAGAAACAGGCATTAAAACCAATACGGTATTTCTCAAGGATGGTCTGATTGAGCGAGTCAAAAATGAAGGCGAGCGCTCCCCTGCCGATCTGCTCATGATGGTCGATTATGGCAATCTGATTGATCTGGTGAATGCCGGTGTCACGCAGCCCGTTACGTCTGCAGCACTCGACGAGGCCATCCCCGCCAATCTTCGCGATGCCGATCATCATTGGTATGCCTTGTCCACACGAGCACGTGTACTCTATGCAGCAAAAGACCTGAAACTCGATTCATTCACCTATGAGGAGCTGGCTGATCCAAAATGGAAAGGCAAGGTTTGCATTCGCTCCGGCCAGCATCCCTACAATACCAGCCTGATTGCGGCCATCATCGCGCATGACGGCGCCGAAAAAGCCGAAGCATGGCTCAAGGGAGTCAAAGACAATCTGAGCAGAAAAGCGGCCGGCGGCGACCGTGATGTGGCTAAGGATATTCTGGGCGGTATCTGCGACATAGGCATCGCCAATTCCTATTATGTAGGTCAAATGCGCAGCCAGCCAAAAGACGCCGATCAGTACAAATGGGGTGAAGCCATCAAGGTCATTCTGCCTACGTTTGCCGCAGGCAAGGATAACGGGACGCACGTCAACGTAAGTGGCGCCGCCGTCGCAAAAAATGCACCCAATAAGGAAAACGCAGTCAAGTTGCTGGAATATCTGGTGTCTGAAAAAGCCCAGGCGCTTTACGCCAAGGCCAATTTTGAATACCCCGTGCGCAAGGGTGTGGAACTGGATCCGATAGTCGCCAGTTTCGGCGAACTGAAAGCGGATGGTATTCCGCTGTCTGAAATCGCGACACATCGCAAGCAGGCCAGCGAACTGGTCGATAAAGTGGGATTCGATCAATAACCACGCCAGCTTCGCCTGACCGATATGCCCTCCAGTCACAATGTTATGCTCAAAGCGACCCGCAGATGGTTACCCAGTGCGCGGATCGCACTGGGCGTTGCATTGTGCGTTCTGGCACCAGTGCTGGCATTGCTTGGTGTGGCAATGTCAGGCGAATTCAGCCACTGGGGCAATCTACTGTCGAATGTCCTGCCCGTCTCGCTTTCGAATACGATTGCGCTGCTTCTGGGCGTGGGCATTCTGACGACACTCATTGGCTGCGGCAGTGCCTGGCTCACCACAGCCTACCGTTTTCCGACGCGCAATCTGGTGAGCTGGAGCTTGTTGCTTCCTCTGGCCGTACCCACTTATATCGTGGCCTTTGCCTATCTGGATGTGTTGCATCCGCTGGGACCGATTCAGACCGCGTTGCGAAGTCTGTTAGGATACGCTTCACCGCGCGAGTTTCGCCTGCCGGACCTGCGCTCTATGGCCGGCGCCATTTTTCTGCTTGGCCTTGTGCTTTACCCGTATGTTTATCTGAGCGTGCGTGTCATGTTCATGACTCAGGCCGCCAGTCTCGTTGAAGCGGCAAGGACGCTTGGTTACTCACGCCGGGAGGCCTTCTGGAGAATCATCATCCCGCTGGCACGACCTGCGCTGGCCGTGGGTGTCACGCTTGCGCTGCTGGAAACGCTCAACGATATTGGCGCTTCCGAATTCCTGGGCATACAGACCCTGACCATTTCCATCTACACCACATGGATTACGCGCTCCAATCTGCACGGAGCGGCACAGATCGCGCTCGTTATGCTGGCCATGGTAACTTTGCTCATCTATCTGGAACGCCATGTGCGACGACATCAGCGCTATGCCCTGACCCAGCGCGTGCGACCCATACAGCCAATACGATTAACCGGATTTCGGGCCGGGATTGCCATGGTGCTGGGCTGGCTTCCGATAGTGGCCGGCTTCATTGTTCCTTTCTGCTTTCTCGTCAACGAAAGTATAAAACGACTATCATCGCTGCAGGATGTTTCCGCCGATCTGATCAGGGCGACCTGGAACACCGTTACGGTCTCCCTGGCAGCAACCGCAATTACACTTCTGCTGGGATTGATCATCGCCTGGTCAGCGCGAAATGCAAAAACGGGCATTGCACGCGCATTGGTGCGCTGCTGCAGTCTTGGCTACGCCATACCTGGCACCGTACTGGCCATCGGCCTGCTCATTTCCTACTCCTGGATAGACGGGCTCATTTCCTCGCTTATGTCCGTTCTGACAGAGATACCTGCTCGCTTGTACATCATGGGCTCGACAGCAGGCATCATTTGCGCCTACACCCTGCGTTTTCTTGCGATTTCAGTTGGCAGTGTCGAATCTGGGCTGACACGCATTTCACCATCGCTGGAACATGCCTCGCGCAGCCTTGGACATAGCGCATTCCAGACGTTCAGACGCATTCATTTGCCACTGTTGCGTCCTGCGCTTGGCGCCGCGGCGATGCTGATTTTCGTGGATGCCATGAAAGAGCTGTCGGCGACACTGCTGCTTCGTCCACTTAACTTTGAGACGCTGTCAACCTGGCTCTACGCCGAAGCGGCGCGCGGCACGTATGATGAAGGCGCGATTGCCGCGCTGATTATTGTTTTTGCGGGCCTTCTGCCTGTCATATACCTTGCCCGAACCCAATTGAAGGCCAATTATTGATGACTACCAACGCCATGATGAGTACTAATGCCGTGATGAGCGCCAGTCCCGTATTGCAACTCAGGAATATCGGACTGGGTTATCAAAAGGGAAAGCAATTTACGCAGGTAGTCCATGGATTTGACATGTCTGTTCCCGCTGGCAGTATCGTTGCCTTACTCGGTCCATCGGGCTGTGGCAAAACCACGATTTTGCGCGCCGTCGCCGGATTTGAGCCCGTCTATGCAGGTGAAATTCAGCTGGATGACAAGATCATCTCGGCACCGGGACGAATGGTTGAACCGGAGCATCGCCGTATCGGCATGATGTTCCAGGATTATGCGCTTTTTCCGCATCTGACTATCGGTCAGAATGTCGGTTTCGGTTTGAGAACGTTAGATAAGCGAAAGCGTCATGAACGAGTGTCGGAATTGCTCGATCTGGTGAGGCTTTCGGATATGCGGGATCGCTATCCGCATGAATTGTCTGGCGGCCAGCAACAACGGGTCGCACTGATACGTTCGCTCGCCCCCTCGCCTCGACTGCTTCTGCTGGACGAAGCATTCTCCAATCTTGATACGGAAATACGCAAGCAACTGGTTGTTGAGGTCAGGGACATCCTGAAGCAAAGCGGAATCAGTGCGATTCTTGTCACCCATAACCGGGAAGAGGCGCAGGTCATGGGCGACTATATTGGCACCATGAAGGATGGTCACCTGCAGGAATGGATCAGAGGCAATGAGAAAACGCCGGTCACAGTGCCGACCGATCAACCCGCGGCTGACCCTCTGACTCTCTAGCCTACTAACCCTCTGTCTCTCTGACCCATTGACTCATTGACCCTCTGTCTCGCTGACTCCGCCAGAATCCCGCCGGATCAGATATGTTCCAGCCCCAGCTCTTTAAGCTTGCGTGTGACCGTATTGCGGCCGATGCCCAGGCGTGCTGCGGCATCGATCCGTCGTCCACGACAGTTTTCCAGCGTGGTGGTCAGGACAATGCGTTCGAACTCACGAGTCAGATGATCCATAATGTCTTTTTCATTGCTTTGCAGACGCTGCTGCACTTCCACTTCAAGCTGATCCAGCCAGCTGAGTGACGATCCGTTGTCGCCGGGAATGACAGGTACCGATGCGCCTGGCGCTGACGGTGTGTGCTCATGCACTGGATATGTAGGTTGCGACGTCGTTGCAGTATTCCCACCGGCAACCGGCCAGGATGCGGCGTCACCGGCGCGTTCGGCAGACGCTGGCGAAAAACTCAGACTGGCCATCAGCTCCGGTGGCAGATCGTTTTTATCGATCCGTTGTCCGGGTGACATCACTGTCAGCCAATGACAGAAATTCTCTAGCTGGCGCACATTGCCCGGAAAATCAAATTCCTTAAGTATGTCCAGCGCTTCGGCACTCAGCTGTTTCGGCGGAACGCCAAGACTGGCGGCTGCCACTTTCAGAAAGTGAGATGCCAGCTGACCAATGTCTTCCTTGCGTTCACGCAAAGGCGGCACCCGAAGCCGAATCACATTCAGGCGATGAAACAGGTCTTCACGAAATGTGCCCTGCTCTACCCGCACTTCCAGCGGCTGATGGGTTGCTGCAATGATGCGCACGTCAACATTGACCGGTTGCGAACCACCGATGCGATAGAAATTGCCTTCGGCCAGCACCCGCAAAAGCCTTGTCTGCAGCTCCAGCGGCATGTCACCGATTTCATCCAGAAACAAGGTACCGCCGTTGGCCTCTTCAAACCGTCCGCGTCGCTGAGCACTGGCGCCGGTAAAGGAACCACGCTCGTGCCCGAAAAGCTCGGCTTCAAGCAGATCGCGGGGAATGGCCGCTGCATTCAGTGCCACAAAGGGTTTGCTGGCACGCGTGCCATGCTTGTGAACCGCACGCGCAATCAGCTCCTTGCCGGTACCGGATTCACCGGTAATCAGCACTGTCACTTTGGATGGTGCAAGCCGACCGATAGCGCGAAAAATTTCCTGCATCTGACGGGATGCGGACTGCGTCATCATCTTGTCGTAATCGGAAGCGGGTGCCACTGCGGTTACCGACTCAGTGGCTGGCTGTCCCGTGTTCTCGCGACTGTGATCATAGGCCCGCTGTATCAGTGCAATGGCCTCGTTGACATCGAAAGGTTTGACCAGATAATCGAAGGCACCTTCGTGAAAAGCGGTGACCGTACTGTCCAGATCGGTATAGGCGGTCATCACAATCACGGGCAATTCAGACGCGCGCTGCTTGATCGATTTGAGCAGCTCAATACCGGAAATATCGGGCATACGTATATCGGTTACCAGCACATCGGGCGTTTCATTCTCAAGCGCTT
>JAFAGQ010000063.1 GCA_023422555.1 Pseudomonadota bacterium | reverse complement strand
CCAAGCATGGTGCCCAGCAGTTCAGTGGCTTTTTCTTCTGAAATGAGCGGACATTTTTCGGTACCGAAGGCAACCGCAGCAAGGTAAGAGGCTTTGACTTTTGCTGCGTCATCAACACCGGCGGGTACACGATGGGTAATCAGATCAAGCAGATAGCTTTCTTCGCCGGCAGGAGGGGCCTTGAGCAATTCGATAAGTTCCGCAGTTTGTTTGGCAGAAAGAGGCAGCGGAGGGATGCCCAGCGCATCGCGTTCTGCGACGTGCTGACGATAGGATTCCAACATGGTAAGACCCTTGAATAGAAGAGGAGGAGATTGAATTTCACCCGTTATTATAAGGGTTTAGCCGCTTATTGGCAAATGTCTTATATAAGACATAAGACTGCCATTGCAGGCTACCGGATCGCGGCAAAATTGTAGAAACCCGTTACAATCGGCTTGCATCAAGTACGGACTTTCAATTTTGTGTCAGGATGCGGGTGTTCTCCGTCATCTGGAGAGCATTCAAACTCGTAAGGAAATCAAATGGCAGGATCCCGTAAATTCATTCTTGGCGCTGGTACGCTTGTTGTAGTGGCCGCTGCAGCCTGGTTCGGTGGCAATTACTATGTGAAAACCCAGGTCGAAGACAAAGTCAGGTCGTACCTGGTAGAAAACAATATGCAGGACAACGTGAGCTGGGCGTCGCTTGATGCCACCATACTCGGCAACGCCGCAATGCATGATGTCAAAGTGATACGCAAGGATGATCCGGCCAGATACTTCACCATCAAGGAAGTGAAGGTGCACGACCTGAAGACCGATACCGAAGATAAAAAAGTGGATTTCAGTTTCTCCGGACTGGCCGATGAGACTGGCAACAGTCCGTTTCTTGCCGTGCTGAAAGAGCACGGCGAAGAGCTGGGCTACGAGAAACTGCCGCTGGTGGATGGTCGCGTTAAGGCCTCCCTGGACGAGAAGCAGGATGCGCTGGATTATGACGCAACGCTGCAGCAGCCTGAGCTGGGCAATTTTCACCTTGACCTGAAGGCAGATAAGGTGGTTGATCTGATCAATACCATTCGAACGCAGGAAAAAGAGCTCAGCACCAATCCCTTGCTGTTGCTGGATAAACTGTCGCCAGTCACTTTCCGTGAGATGAATGTGAGGTTTGAAGATGCCGGCCTGATGCCGCGTGTCGTCAAGGTGCAGCAAGGTGTGGCGGCCGTGGATGGCAAGCCGACACCGGAACAGGTTGAGGCTTTCGAAGCCAGACTTGAGAAGTCAGAAGCTGACTGCCGTCAGCAGGCGCCTGCGCTGGGTGTTGCCGACGCAGATTCCGTTTGCAGCGCAATCAGCAAATTTATGAAGAACGAGTCAAAAACGCTTTCGATTTCTTCCACGCCAACCCCACCGCTGCAGTTGATGTCATTTGTCATGCAAACCCAGCTGGGCGGATCAAAGGCGATTGCCAAGGCTGTGAAGCAGTTGAATCTGAAAATCACCAATTAAAAATCAGCTTCGCGGGCGCGGGGGAGGATGGCGAACAAACCATCACCTTCCCATCCCGCAGAAAATGCTGGCGTCTTATGCTTTCGGGCTGCGGCGCCAGATTCGCTTTTTTCGCCCGCCTGTTAGTGACTGGATATCTGTAGCCTCAAGCTCGGATATTCGCCGGCTTAATCCCCGATCCTCAATACCTTATGCCCGGATTTCCGCCGTTTCCGGATGACGCTTGAAATAAGCCTGCGTATAGGTGCAGACAGGATTGATCTTCCATCCGTTGCTGCGCGCAAGCTCTATGGCAAATTCCGTCAGCTCACCGGCAATGCCGCGTCCGCCTACGGCAGAGGGCACAATGGTGTGCAGCACGTGCATGACATTGCCTTCCTGCCGGTATTCAATATAACAATTCTGATTTTCCACGGACGCTTCGATCCGGCCGCTTTCAGGGCGATGGGTTATCTGCAGACTCAACATTCACTCCTTTAACAAAGAAAGGCCGCGTTCAATCAGGTACGCAGCGTGGCCATCATTGACCAGAAAATAATCATCAGCACAATGCCCAGCAGGCAGGATCCCCACAGGCCCAGCAGTGGCCAGCGTATACGCAAAGGAACGGTTTTGGGATTCACATGGGCCAGCAGAACGTTGGCGTGGCCGGCCAGCCAGATATTGCAATTCGGTAGAAACAGTCGCAGGAAATAATCGAGCAGGATGGCTCCCCGAATTCCCATGGGATAACGATTAAAGGGTTGCTGAGTCAGATAGGGATGTTTGAGCAGCGCGTTTGTTTCCTTGAGCGACACAAAAACCAGGTAGAGCAGAGAAACGGAAGCAATGACAAAACAGGCAACCAGCAGGCTAAGAACAAAGGGAAGTGCGGTCGCAATATAGGGTTGAAACATGGCAGCGTTGGAATAGACGGGAAATAGGTGAATTCTGTAATAGTAAGCGAAATCCGGACTGGCAGGGCGCGCAGGCGGCCTCATAAACAAACAGCGGCACCCCGGGGATGCCGCTGTTGCCGGTTTTTCAGGTTCTCACAGACGCCTGTTCAGGCACTCGCCATTACCTGATCAAATCACATACATGTCCACATACTCGTGAACAGGCATGGACTCCAGCGTTTTCTGATCCAGTGACGCAGCCAGAATGCGCTCTTGCTGTTTGCCAGGGAATACGCGCGCCAGATTTTTGCGGAACTTGGCTTCCAGCAGCGGGATGCCGTCTTTACGGCGACGTTTGTGACCTATCGGATACTCGCAAACCACTTCGTCAAGTTTGCTGCCGTCATTGAATTCAACAGTCAGCGCATTGGCAATGGAGCGTTTTTCCGGGTCGTGATAGTCGGCCGTGAAGGCAGGATCTTCAACGCATTCGATCTTCTCGCGCAGGGCATCAATACGCGGATCGGCGGCAATCTCATCTTCGTAATCACCTGCAGTCAGACGCCCAAACAGGATGGGAACGGCAACCATGTACTGAATGCAGTGGTCGCGATCTGCCGGATTATTGAGCGGACCTGTCTTGTCGATGATGCGAATGCAGGCTTCGTGAGTGCGGATCGTGATTTTCCTGATGTCATCTGCGGTTTTGCCGGCCGCCTTGAGTTGATCGTGGATCTGCATGGCGCATTCCACGGCAGTTTGTGAGTGAAACTCCGCCGGGAACGATATCTTGAACAGTACATTTTCCATCACATAGCTGCCGTAAGGGCGCTGAAACGCGAAGGGCTGGCCTTTGAACAGAACGTCATAAAAGCCCCAGGTTTTTGCCGTCAGGACAGAGGGATAGCCCATCTCGCCTGTTTTGGCTATCAGTGCCAGACGAACGGCACGACTGGTGGCATCGCCGGCTGCCCAGGACTTGCGGCTACCCGCATTGGGCGCGTGGCGATAAGTGCGCAGACTCTGTCCGTCCACCCATGCCAGAGAAACCGCATTGATGATCTCATCGCGGCTCAGACCAAGCATCTGGGCGACTACTGCAGTGGAAGCAACCTTGACCAGAACGACATGATCCAGACCCACTTTATTGAATGAATTTTCAAGGGCAATGCAGCCCTGAATTTCGTGAGCCTTAATCATCCCCGTCAGCACAACGCGCATGGTAAGCGGCGCTTTACCGGCCGCCACGGCATTGCGTGACAGCCAGTCTGCCGTGGCCAGAATGCCACCGAGGTTGTCTGAAGGATGACCCCATTCGGCTGCAAGCCAGGTGTCGTTGAAATCGAGCCAGCGGATCATGGCACCAATATTGAATGCTGCCTGCACGGGATCAAGCTGAAACTGTGTGCCGGGCACTTTCGCGCCGTTGGGCACGACGGTTCCAGGCACGATAGGTCCCAGCAGTTTGCGGCAGGCAGGGTATTCCAGTGCTTCCAGACCGCAGCCCAGCGTATCGATCAGGCAGTTGCGTGCGGTCTCATAGGCAAGCTCGCTATCGATTTGGTAGTCGAGAACATAATCGACAATATCGACAAGGACCTGATCAGGCTCAGGACGTACATTTGAAATATGACTGGACATGCCGTTACCCCTATGACAATTGCAATAACCGATACGATTATTTGCGTTTGGACAAAGGAACAAATTTCTGGTCTTCCGGACCCGTGTAATTCGCTGTTGGGCGAATAATCTTGTTGTCGATGCGCTGTTCAATAATATGAGCAGACCAGCCGGCCGTACGGGCGATCACAAAGAGCGGCGTAAACATGGCTGTGGGCACGCCCATCATATGGTAGGAAACAGCAGAGAACCAGTCCAGGTTCGGGAACATTTTTTTGATGTCCATCATGACCGATTCAAGGCGCTCTGCAATATCGAACATTTTTGTCGTGCCCGCATCCTGCGACAGTTTCTTCGCTACACGCTTGATCACTACGTTGCGCGGATCGGAGATCGTATAGACAGGATGACCAAAGCCGATGATGACTTCTTTGTTTTCGACGCGCCTGCGAATGTCCGCTTCGGCTTCATCAGGATTGTCATAACGTTTCTGTACTTCGAATGCCACTTCGTTGGCACCGCCGTGTTTTGGTCCGCGCAGCGCGCCAATGGCACCTGTGATTGCCGAGAACATGTCGGAACCGGTTCCGGCAATGACACGGCCAGTGAAAGTCGAGGCGTTAAATTCATGTTCGGCGTACAGAATCAATGAGGTATGCATGGCGCGTACCCATGCATCTGACGGTTTCTCACCATGCAGCAGATGCAGGAAATGCCCGCCAATGCTGTCGTCGTCTGTCTGTACGTCAATAATGCGACCGTTATGACTGAAGTGATACCAGTAGAGCAGGGCAGAGCCCAGGCTGGCCATAAGACGGTCTGCTATATCGCGTGCATCGGCCAGATTGTGATCGTCTTTTTCGGGCAGGGTGCAGCCCAGGACAGAAACCGCAGTGCGCATCACATCCATGGGATGGCTGTTCGCAGGCAGTGATTCCAGCACGGTTTGCAGATTGGCTGGCAGGCCGCGATATCGTTTGAGTTTCTGTTTATACGCGGAGAGTTCGGCTTTCGTGGGCAGTTTGCCATGGACCAGCAGGTGAGCAATTTCCTCGAATTCGCTGGATTCGGCAAGATCAAGAATGTCATAGCCGCGGTAGTTCAGATCGTTACCGCTGCGGCCTACCGTGCAAAGAGCAGTATTGCCGGCGACCACGCCCGACAGGGCAACTGATTTCTTCGGTTTGAAACCGCTTGTGCTGTCTGCCGGCGCTGCGCTGGCTGTGGCGGCGGGTGTTTTTGCTGACCTGGCCGTTTTGGCTGGTTTTGCTGTTTTGGCTGCTTTTGTTGACATATCGTCTCCGGATAAAAGTGTTGCGCGGATTATTATCCGCGTTACGGCGATCGTACACTGTCCTGCAGGAGATAATTGTGAGCTGTTTGTTAATGCATCTTATGTGTCGGATCGCTTTAGAGTAAAAAAATAGCCACGACATCGTGGCTATTTTCAGGTTCAGGATCAGCCCAGCAGATCGGCGACACCGTCGCGTTCTTCGAGCAGCTCTTTCAAGGTGAAGTCCATACGTTCGCGGGAGAACTCGTTGATTTCGAGGTCTTTGACCACTTTGTATTCACCGTTTTCAGTGATAACAGGCACGCCGTAGATGATGCCTTCCGGAATGCCGTAAGAGCCGTCAGAAGGCACACCCATGGTGACCCACTTGCCATTGCTTCCCAATACCCAGTCACGTACGTGATCGATGGCAGCGTTTGCCGCAGAAGCGGCAGAAGACAGGCCGCGGGCATCGATAATGGCTGCGCCACGTTTGCCTACGGTAGGAATAAAGGTGTCTTTGTTCCATGCGTCATCATTGATGAGTTTTTCCAGGCTTTCACCGCCAACAGTGGCAAAGCGGATGTCTGGGTACATGGTGGGAGAGTGATTGCCCCAGACCACCAGTTTCTCGATGTCCTTGACAGCTTTGCCTGATTTCTGTGCAAGCTGGGTCAGGGCACGGTTGTGGTCCAGACGCAGCATGGCGGTGAAGTTTTTGGCAGGAAGATCGGGTGCGGACTTCATTGCAATGTAGGCGTTGGTGTTGGCAGGGTTGCCGACTACCAATACTTTCACGTCACGGCTGGCCACTTCGTTCAGTGCTTTGCCCTGAGCTGTGAAAATTTGTGCGTTGACTTTCAGCAGGTCTTTGCGTTCCATGCCAGGTCCGCGAGGACGGGCACCTACGAGCAGCGCGATATCGGCATCTTTGAAGGCGGTTTTTGGATCGCTGTGTGCAGTAATTTCCTGAAGCAGCGGGAAGGCGCAGTCATCCAGTTCCATGATGACACCCTTGAGGGCCTTTTGCGCTTTTTCGTCTGGGATTTCCAGCAATTGCAGAATAACGGGCTGGTCTTTACCGAGCATTTCGCCTGATGCAATGCGGAAAAGCAGGGCGTAACCGATCTGACCGGCGGCACCTGTGACGGCGACGCGTACGGCGGGTTTGGACATAGAGATCTCCGGTATAGATAAGGGGAAAAAACGAATTCGGATGCGCTGATTTTAACGCTAAAGCTTAGTGCAAATCGACTGCATCGTCAAATTGTCTTATAACTTATATCTTATATAAGAATAGACAATTCTGCTTGCAATATGAGATAATAAGCAGGTTTTAATTTGTTCCCTGAACATGTCCGATACCCCCGCATCCTCTCTCAAATCGTCTGCAGCCGCGTTCAGTCCTTTGTACAAACAGATCAAGGACCTGCTCGTTCACAGCCTGCACGAAGGCGAATGGAAACCGGGTGAAAGCATCCCCAGTGAACTGGATCTGGCAGCGCGGTATCAGGTCAGCCAGGGAACGGTACGCAAGGCAATCGACGAACTGGCAGCAGAGAATCTGCTGATCCGCCGACAGGGCAAAGGAACATTTGTTGCTACGCACCATGAAGCGCAGGTACGCTATCGATTTTTAAGGTTAAAATCTGACAGCGAAGAAACCGCAGCGCGGGCACAAAGTGTTTATCTTCAGTGCTCCCGACAGCGTGCAACGCCCGAAGTGGCAAAGGTGCTTATGTTGCGCGGCAGTGATTCGGTTATTTATATACGCCGGGTCATGTCGTTTGGCGAGGTGCCTACGGTGCTGGATGAAATCTGGCTTCCTGCCGACACGTTCAAAGGTCTGAGCATCGATAAGCTTCAGGCCCTTAACGGGCCGCTATACGGTTTTTTCGAAACCGAATTTGGTGTGAGCATGGTTCGTGCAGATGAGAAGCTTAAGGCTGTCGCCTGTGACCAGGAAACGGCTGCGCTGCTCAAAGTGGATATTGCCACGCCGCTGCTGCAAGTCAATCGCGTCTCGTATACCTATGGGGACAGGCCCATGGAGATTCGTCGCGGTTTATATGTAACAGAACATTATCATTATCGAAATGGTTTAAACTGATTCGATCACGAAAAAGCGAAGCGCCATGTGCGATTCTTCGCCTTTTCACGCGTGTTTTAAGTAGTTTTTATTCCTGTTGTTGTAATTTGTTTCCTAGAGGCCGTTATGTCAGACACCCCGTCAAAACAGCGCCCGCAATATCGTAATATCGATGTTGCCCAGATTACAAAATACCACCTGCCGGCCGCCGGTAAAGTGTCTATTTTGCATCGGATCAGTGGCGCTCTGCT
>JAFAGQ010000326.1 GCA_023422555.1 Pseudomonadota bacterium | reverse complement strand
GGCCTTCGATCAGTTTGGCACCGAAATTCATTACCACAAGACGGTCAACCAGCTTCATCACAAAATCCATATCATGCTCGACAATAAGAATCGTCAGCCCTTCTGCCTTGAGCTGGCGCAGCAGATCAGCCAGAACATCTTTTTCGTTTTTGCGCAGACCGGCAGCGGGTTCATCCAGAATCAGCAGCACGGGATCAGAGGCGAGTGCACGGGCAATTTCAAGAATCCTCTGCAGGCCCAGTGGCAGCTTGCCTGCCGGCAAATAAGCCTTGTCTTCCAGACCAATCCGAACAAGCTGCCGGTAGGCCTGATCCATGATACGCTTTTCTTCTGCGCGATTCAGACCTAGACCAGAACGCAGAAATCCGGCTGAGCCCCGCATGTTCGCGCCCAGCGCAACACTGTCTATCACACTCATATTAGGCCGCAATTTGACGTGCTGAAAAGTGCGGGCAACGCCCATGCGCGCAATCTGGCGTTGCGAATGATGCGTTACATCCCTGCCCAGAAAACGTATCGTGCCCTCCGATTTACCCAGCACACCTGTGATGAGATTGAACATAGTGGACTTGCCGGCACCATTAGGGCCGATCAGTCCGACAATCTCTCCGGCAGACACGCGAAAACTCACATTATTGACCGCGACCAGTCCTCCGAAACGGCGAACCACTCCTTCCACACTCAGCACTTCTGTACCGGCGGCAAGCGGGGACTTTTCAGGCAATGGATCAAGGCCGGATGGCTCATAGCGTTTGCTTTCAGCGCCCCCGCCCTGTGATCCGGCACTTCTGCGTTTTGCCACATATGACATAATGCCGCCACGTGCAAAATGCAGCAGCAGGATAAACAGCGCGCTGAAAACGATGGCCTCGAGCTGCCCGCCGCGTGACGAAACCAGTGGCAGAATATCCTGGATATAGTTTTTGGAAATCAGCACCCCTGCAGCGCCCACAATCGCACCCGACAGAAATCCGACACCGCCCAGAATCGCCATCAGCAAATAGTTGATACTCGCATGCAGATCAAACGGTGATGGACTCACAAATCGGTTCATATGCGCGTAGAGCCACCCAGCAAGCGCTGCAAAAATCGCGGCCACAATAAAGAGCCGCAGACGCACGGAGAACGCATCTTCACCGACACTAGCCAGTAGCACAGAACCACCGCGCAGACTGCGAATTACCCTGCCTGTCCGGGATCTCAGCAAATAGTAGGAAAACAGCATGGACAGCCCGACCAACAGCCAGATCAGGTAATACATTTGTAATGGACTGAGCAGCGCCACACTCCCTACTGACACCGGCGGAATATTCGTAATGCCGGTATTGCGTCCAAGCATGTCCATATTGCCAAAGAGCAGCGAAATCGACAGCCCCCAGGCAATTGTGCTCAGTGGCAGAAAATGCCCGCCCAGTCTGAGTGTGATAACGCCAATCACAAACGCACACAACGCAGTGATCACGACGGCCGCCAGCAGTCCTGTCCACGCCGACAGATCATAATGCGTTGTCAGATAGGCGGTGGTATACGCGGCAACACCCACAAAGGCGGCCTGTCCAAACGAGGTCGCGCCACCCACACCGGTCAGCAGCACCAGCCCTAGCGCCACCAGCGCACCAATGCCGATGTCATTCATCAGCGACACACCGAACTTACCCAGAAACCATGGCAGGCCCAGTATGAACAGAGAGGCAATGACGAAAATGATGATGCTGCGAAGAGAAGTTTTCATTCGTCAATCTCCTCGTTGTTGTCCTCATCATGCGCAGTCAGAACCGAACGAATCATCAGTACGGGAATCAATAGTCCAAAGACAATGACTTCTTTCAGCGCTCCGTTCCAGAACGATGAGAAGCTCTCGACAATGCCCACCGCCAGGGAACCCGCCATCGTCAATGGGTAGCTCACAAGGCCGCCAATGATGGCACCCACAAAGGCCTTAAGCCCAAGCATAAAGCCGGAGTCGTAATAAATCGTATTCACCGGCGAGATCAAAACACCAATCATTCCGGCAAGTACAGAGGAAAAAAGGTATACCAGCGTTGCGGTTCGCATCGGACGAATGCCAACGATGCGAGCACCAATCCGGTTGACCGAAGTTGCCCGCAGGGCTTTACCCGTGAGTGTGAACTCAAAGAAAAGATAAAACATTATGCTCAGCAGAATGGCAACTGCAATAGTGAGCGCCACCTGGCCACTCAGGGTAAAGTCGCCGAATAGCGGAATCTCCAGATCCGTGAACTGCTCTGTCCGAAAACCTTCAGGACCGAAAAACAATAGTCCCAGGCCGACAAACAGAAAGTGAATGGAAAGCGACACAATCAAGAGGATCAGTGAGGACGCATCTGCGATGGGTTGCAGCGCAATGCGTGCCACCAAAGGGATAATAGGCGTAACCAGCAGAACGGCGGCCAGAATCTGCAGCAGCATGGAATCGGTCCGTCCTGTAATGGCCCAGGCAAACGCGCAAGGCAGCAGCGGTGCCACGCCCCAGCAGGCAATGGACATGGGCACGCGCCGCCACTCGCGTCTTCGTGCAAGACTGGCGATATCGACAATCAGCGCAACCACTGCCAGAACAATGACCAGACCAATCGTTGGCGGCACCATGCCTGCCTGCAGCGATGCCAGACTCAGCGCAGCAAATGCAGCCACATCGCCGAAAGGCACGAAGATCACACGGGTAACTGAAAACACCATTACCAGTCCGATTCCTGCCAGCAGATAGACCGAGCCGTTGGACAGCCCATCCACCATCAGCATATAAGCGACTTCCCAATCCATTTTCTGTCCTGTTGAACGTTACGTGAAAATCACAATCATGCGAATATCACAGTCGAAATACCATCACATTCGAAATGTCACCACTGCGACTGCCAGACTCATTATTTTTCCGGAATATATTTCCATTTGCCTTTTTCCAGACGGACCAGCACGCGTCCACGTTCATCACTGCCAAAAGACTCGCCTTTTTTGAAGGCGTAAATACCGTGAGTGCCTTTGATCTCTGTTCCCGACATAATGGCATCACGCAGGGCTGCGCGAAATTCAGGTGTACCGGGTTTTGTCTTGCCATCGGCAATCACCTTGCGCGCAGCTTCTGCGGCGATCAGCCAGGCGTCGAACGCATAGGCCGAATAGGCATCGGTAGAGGGTTTACCATTGGTCTTCTGGAAAATGTCATGAAACTTTCCGGACATTTCCTTCACAGGGTGATCGTCCGGCAACTGATCGGCCACAATAACAGGGCCTGTCGGCGCCACCAGACCTTCTGCCGACGAGCCGGCAACACGAATGAAATCAGGATTGATCAAAGAGTGCGCTCCGTACAGTTTGCCTTTGTAATTTCTGTCTTTGAGCGCCAGATATGGCAGCGCCCCTGGCGTGCCTGCCCCACCCGTCATCACTGCGTCCGGTTTCTTGGCAATGATCTTCAATATCTGGCCGTTCACCGACGAATCGGAACGGGCATACCGTTCGTTGCTCACGACCTTGATACCGGCAGCCTCGGCTTCCTTGACCAGATTGTCATAAACAAGATCGCCCCAGGCATCCGAGAAGCCAATGTAGCCCACGCTTTTGATGCCATCCCGCTTCATCTGCCCAACCACGGCACTGATCATCAGCTGAGCCGACTGTGCCGTGGTCACATACCATTGCGCGTTCTCGCCGGTTGTGCTCGCGGGGCTTATCCCTATGAGTGGCGTGGCCGCTTCGCGCGCCACAGGCAGAGCGGCCAGGGTTGCCGGTACGTTCGATGAGCCAATCAGAATATCCACCTTATTATCCTGAGTCAGCTTGCGCGCATTTCTGGCGGCGCTTGACGGATCGGTCGCGTCATCAAGCACAAGCAACTCCAGTTTGTTCCCGTCAATATCAGGAATCAGGGCCTGCCCTGCTTTTGCGCCCTGTTCATAAGGAATGCCAATTGACGAACCCGGTCCGGTCAGTGCCGTTATCAATCCCACCTTGATTGTCTCTGCCTGTGCAACGCTCACGGCACCGATGCTGCTCACGATGCCTGCCAGTACCGCCTGTCTGAGCCACTTTTTCATTGTTCTCTCCTGATAATGTGTATCCGTCGATTCATTCCCGATCCAGGAACGACCGACAACCCTGTTTACTCGTTCTCAAGCTTCCATTTGCCGTCCTGCAGCTTTACCACTACCCGCGCCCGTTCATCCGTACCGAAAGGGCTTCCCCGCTTATAGTTATAAACCCCATGGGCACCAGCCAGTTCGCGGGTTGAAAAAATCGCATCCATCACCGCCTTCCGATACTCGGGCGTTCCTGGTTCCGCGTGCTGCAGGGCTTCGGTTGCGGCCGAAACCAGCAACACCCAGGCGTCAAATGACCATGCAGAAAAAACATCAGGCGTGCCATTGGGGAAAGCGTTTTTGAATGCGTCCCTGTATTTGAGCGCCACCTTTTTCGATGGATTGGTATCGGGCAGTTGCTCGGCCACGGTGACCGGTCCGGTAGGCGCAAGAATGCCATCGCCCGCCTTGCCCACAACACGAATGAAATCATTGTTAATCAGCCCATGTGTGCCGTACACTTTGCCTTTGTAGCCGAGCTTTTTCAGCTCCAGATAGGGCAGCGCTGCCGGTGTGCCCGATGTTCCGGCAAGGATCGCATCCGGCTTTTTGGCGCGAATCTTCAGGATCTGTCCGGTCACGGATGTATCAGTACGCGCATATCGCTCGTCGTTCAGGACTTCAACGCCGGATTCTGCCGCGCGCTTTTTCAGTGCATCGTAGGCAAGGTCTCCCCATGCATCAGAAAAGCCAATGTACGAGACGGTTTTGACGCCATGCGCTTTCATATGATCAACCACTGCATTGATCATCAGTTCGGTTGGCTGAGCCACACTCACCATCCATTCGGCGGACTTCTCCGATACATTCGCTACCGGTGAAATGGCAATGAA
>JAFAGQ010000320.1 GCA_023422555.1 Pseudomonadota bacterium | reverse complement strand
GCAATATGCAGCAGCTTCTGAAGGAAGCCGATCTCATCCTTATGATGGGCAAGGCACTGGACTTCAGTCTGAATTTCGGGCGCGGTGCAGATATGAATCCGAGTGCCGATATCATTGTTGTGGACCCTGAAGAAGCGATGCTGGCACGCGCAGACAGATTGTTGGGCGAGCGACTTTACAAACGGTTTCAGGCAGATGCCGATGCGGCGCTGGAGCAATTGATAAGGCAAACTTCCGCTGTAAATCGCGACGCCTGGGTTGCGCATGTCCGGCAGGCGCTGGATAACCGTGAGCTGGCCGGTGTAGAGCAGTCGCGCAGCGATTCACAATTGGCTGATCCCACCACAATCTGCAGGCAGGTCCAGACTGTGCTGGATGAGGCTAAGGACCCCATTTTAATTTGTGATGGTGGCGAATTTGGCCAGTGGGCGCAGGGGTTCTGTCAGGCACCGACCCGAATCATCAACGGCATGTCCGGTGCAATTGGCGGTGGGCTGTGCTATGCGATCGCAGCGGCAATCGCCAGGCCCGATGCGACCATCGTTGCTCTGATGGGAGATGGGACCGTAGGTTTTCACTGCATGGAATTTGAGACAGCGGCCAGGGAGGGAGCAGCATTTACCGCCGTGGTCGGCAATGATTCCCGGTGGAATGCGGAGTATATGATTCAAATGCGCGACTATGGACCGGAGCGTCTGTATGGCTGCACGTTGAGCGAACGGGTTCGCTACGATCAGACAGCGGAATCTCTCGGCGCCCGGGGCCTGCTGGTGGAGCAGCCTGAGGGTATTTCGACAGCATTGCAGACCGCAGTAGAAAGCAAGTCAGCGGTTTGCGTCAACATCATCATGGAAGGTTGGGCAGCACCCAAATATGAAATAAGCCAGTTCACCGCAACATAGCCGTCAGATGTTTCACACGACAAGTCACTTCTTTTGCTTTCAGTACGGGATGAGGCATCAGGTGACTGTAATTTGACGCCTTGAAAGATCTCTTTGTTCAGATACCAGGCTGGAGAGGCAAACGGTGTAGCTGGGAACCTGGCAAGTCTGAGTCTGAACAAGGCCGGGCAGATTTTCTGATTGCCACTATCGATAATCTATACAAACGGCGTTCCGCGAGGTTGTGAACGCGCTTGCGGTACGTTTAGGCTCTACGACATCATTCATTGGTACAGATTTCAGTTGGTTGCCAGATGAAATCCCTGGGATTTATGCAAGCTATACTTCGTTAGTGAATTTCAGGTGTGATCCAGACAAATGAATAAGAAAATATCATCCAGAACCGTATCGTCTCGTCGCGACATTTTTCGCGCGTTGATTGCGGCTCCTGCGGCCCTTCCTTTGATGGCCGCAGGCAATTCCTTCGCCCAGTCCAGGGGAAGTGCTGATCTGACTCTGGTCGCTGCGACCATGGGTCTGATTTCCTCCAATGTCTGCGCAGTCATGCCAGAGACAACGGAAGGGCCGTACTACATCGACCCTAAGCTGGTAAGACAAGATATAAGGGAAGACAAAAAAGGCATTCCACTTCGTATGCAGATTCAGGTGGTCACGGCTGACTGCAGGCCGCTTGCCTCAGCCAGAGTCGATATCTGGCACTGCGACGCACAGGGAGACTATTCGGGTTATGCCAATATGGGCGCGCAACGCAATAATGACACAACGGGTCAGACTTTTCTTCGCGGCACACAACTGACTGATGCAAACGGAATTGCGACCTTCGAAACCATCTATCCCGGCTGGTATCGTGGTCGCACAACGCATATTCATTACAAAATTTTCCTTGATGACAAGACGGTGCTGACGAGTCAGATCTTTTTTCCCGATGCATTGAGTGAATACATCTATCTGAAGTCGCCCGAATATAAGCGCAGTGATGAGCGTGATACGGTCAACAGTATCGATGGGATTGCCGCTCAGGCAGGAGAGGGATCCTACTGCTCCATCCGGGAGCAAAAGGATCGCTATATTGCAGCCCTGGTTGTGGGCGTTGATCCCGAGGCGCAATGGACGGAACAGAATCAAGGCATGAACGGCATTGGCCCGGGTGGCAGACCGGGCGGACCACCCGGGCCGGATGCGTCAGGAAATAAACGGGGCCAGAAACCTGAAGCGCCTCCACCTATGCCATCCGGCGCACGCAATGGACCACCTCCCGGTCCACCGCCAGGCGGATTCGGTGGCGGCGGACCACGCCAGCGGGATGACAATACCAGGATGTTCCCAGGCGCCTGAAAATTAAACCTGACGAACAGATCGCCAGAGGCGACCGGAAGAGAATGATTGAAATACAGCGCACGACTTACTTCTCTTGCTCAGTGATTTGATCTGTCAAATTGTTTCGCACAATACCTGACCGTAAAATAGGCCTGACACTGGCGATTCTCCACTTTTATCAGTGAATCACCAGTGTCAATGTTGCCGACTTCTTTTGCCGTCAGATCGCTAAGCCATGAAAACGTTTACTTGGGGCTTTGTTGCCGGGGCTGTGGTGTCTCTGGGCTTTGTCCTGTTTGTCCTCTTTGTATACCCAATCGTCAAGTACTGGGGGCCGTGTCCTGAGCTCACAAAGCAGGAGTCCATCGATTTTATTTTGAAGGATGCGAATAGACCGGGTCTGTTCAGCGAGGGCGGTCGGGTTGTTTACGATAGTGTGGAACTGGAAGAAGAATCTGATTCAAGTTTCATCGTCTATACCAAAAGAAATGGGAAACGAGTAACGCGACATTTTCCTATGCTCAATTGCGGCTATCTGGAGTGGTCGACTGACCAGTATTTCAAACCCGAGACATCACAGCCATGAATAAATCAGGGAAAATCGCCATACGTCTGATTACATTTTCGATTGTATTTGCATCAGGCTTTTTAATTGGAATGGCGTCATGCGTTGTATTCCTCGGTCTTGTCCTGTGTGGGCTTTATTACTTTGCCCAAAGCTGAACGGTGGTATCAGCGCTGCGGCTGCTGATTCAGTAACATTCCAAATCAATTGGTAGGCAACATTCATCAATGAGCCCGGCGCTGCCGTTACAATGTATCTTTACATAAAGGATGATACATGCAGCGTAATGCGGGAACAGATGGCCTGAAAATAGCATTGGCGATGATGGTGGTGGCCTTGCATGCGTCGCTGTTTACCGAAACGGCCGAATA
>JAFAGQ010000278.1 GCA_023422555.1 Pseudomonadota bacterium | reverse complement strand
GCGCCTTTCGGTTCGGCCAGCATTCTGCCGATTTCGTATGCGTATATTGTGCTGATGGGCGCATCCGGCCTGCAACGCGCAACGGAAGTGGCACTGCTGAACGCCAACTATATTGCGACGCGCCTGGCACCGCATTATCCCGTGCTGTATAGCGGACGTAATGGCCGCGTAGCGCATGAGTGTATTCTGGATCTGCGTCCGATCAAGGACGCTTGCGGGATTACCGTAGACGACGTGGCCAAGCGCCTGGTGGATTATGGATTCCATGCCCCTACCATGAGCTTTCCGGTAGCCGGCACACTGATGGTGGAGCCGACTGAATCAGAAAGCCTGAAAGAGCTGGATCGATTTGTGGATGCCATGATTGCCATTCGTCGTGAAATTGCCCAGGTCGAAGCGGGCGAGGTGGATGCGAAAGACAATGTGCTTTGCAACGCACCACACACGGCGCAGATGCTGACTGCTGATGAATGGAATCACGCGTATGCACGCAGCCAGGCGGCATATCCCGGCCACGTTTCACCTACGGGCAAATACTGGCCACCTGTAGCGCGAGTAGACAACGCGTTTGGTGACCGTAATCTGGTTTGCTCCTGCCCGCCGCTGGAAGCGTATATGGAGTGATCGCGGGCAGTCTGGTCTGAATAAAGCGGTTTAGTAATGCGGTTTATTAAAGCTGTTTATTATTAATGCCGTTCATTTCCAGACCGGGTTGCTCCAGGCGCGCTTGCCATCGGCGCCAATCAGCACAATGCGATACCACGGACTTTTTTCCAGCGGAGCAAGGTCAATGGTCGCGCGGGTCAGGCCGGTGGCAAACTGATAGGACATGAGATAGCCGGCACCCACCACCAGAACGCCATTGACGGCGGAACAGTGCACGGTGATGTGTTCCGACGTGGTTTCGATGCTGTGAAAAGTCGGTCCCTGTGTTGAGTAATAGCGTCCCGCCTTCAGGGCGGCCACAATGTCCGCCTGATCGCGGCTATCGGCTTTCAGCTGAACCCAGGCGGCACCAAAATCCGGCGACTTGAAATGAGCATCGTCCACAGCTGTCGTCAAGATGCGCCGGCCACGATCCAGCAATCCATCCAGCAGATACGCCCCATCACCCTTGTCATGCATGAGCTGACAGCCGTGGTTGTAGATCTCCACGGCATGCGCCGCTTCAATGGTCAGAGCATCGGCCAGCGAGAGGCTGTACCAGGCAGGATGCACAAGTGTGATAAATGCGCCGGCATCGGCCGCGCGACGGGAGATCGTGGGGCCATCTTCCCCTTCACGAGTCGGTTCAAAATCATATGGCAGGCCAATAGCCGTAATGTGCCAGAGCGCGCTGTTCTCTGTGCGCGGCACATGCAGTTCGGCAGAAGCCAGTGGGGTGAAAGTATCGGTCTGATATTGCCGCGCGTCGGTCAGTGGAAAATCGTAGGACGGCAGAAAGTGGTCGGTGATGGCCAGAAAATCATAGCCTGAGGCCTTATACCGGTTTACGACCTCTTCGAGTGGCAGTGCGCCATCGGAGTTGGTGGTATGAGTGTGCAGATTTCCGCGCAGAAATTTATCCGTGCCGGAAAAGAGAGAATCCAGTGTCATGCTAATTCCTTGAGATATTGGGGGCCGAGCAGGGCGCGGACCTCGTCATAGTCGTGCATGATCCAGGTCGCGCCCGCGTCGCGCAGCTGGTCTGCCAGCGCCGGGTAGGTGTGGGTCCCACCCAGAAAGCCGATGACGGGCATTTCTGCCGCCACAGCGGCGCGGACACCGCTGGGACTGTCATCGATGACCAGACAACGGTGTGGCAGAGTGTTCTGTGAGCGTGCCGCATGCAGAAAGAGGTCGGGTGCCGGTTTGCCCTGAGCTACATCGTCGGCGCTGTAAACGCGGCCGGAGAAATATGAGCTCAGGCCCGTGGCATCGAACGTAAAGCGCAGCCGGTCGTGAGCGCTGTTGGACGCCACACAATAAGGCAGGGCCAGGTGATCCAGCAGTGACACCACGCCGGGTACCGGTGTGAGGTCGCTGCGAAACACCGCTTCGGTCAGCTGCATTTTTCGGGCAGGAAAAGTTGCAGGCAATTCCTGATGAAATTGCGCACGAATATTTTCCAGCCCGGCCTGCAATGTTTTACCCAGAAACAGATCAGCTACCTGTTTTTCAGTGAGACTCAGGCCGTATTCGGCCAGGGCTGCAGCGGTGGCGCGGGTAGACAGCACTTCGCTGTCCGCGATGACACCATCGCAATCGAAAATAATTAAATCCAGAGTATTGATCATGGTTGTGGGTTGCATTGTGAGCGTGAGTTTATTTAGCCAGCAGGTCGTTGGTTGATTTAACCATTTTTGCGACCCCATCTTCGGGTGTGGTATCGCCACGCATCACAGAACTGATAATATCGCGCTGGCTTCTCCATATCTGAACGCCATGATTGCCGGGATATCCACCCCAGGGGCTGGCGTAGGCAATCTGTTTCAGGCTGGTGCCCCAGTTGGGATTCTTTTCATAGAATTCACCCAGATATTGCGGTTGTAATGCGAGTTTGTTGGTTGGCATATAGCCTGATCCCAGCACAGCATCTGTCTGACCTTTCGGGCCGGTGGCGAACTTGATGAATTTCCAGGCGGCTTCCTGACGAGCTTTGTCTGCCGTCAGAATCATCATGGCATTGCCACCTGTAGGCACTTTGCCGGCTTCTTTGTTTTCCAGCGGGAAGACGGAAGAGCGCAGGGTGAATCGCGATCCGACCAGTTCAGAAAACGCGCGGGCCGCGTTGGGCGAAGCAAAAATGAATCCCAGTTTTCCGGAAACGAACTGCTGACGTGACTGGTCATAGTCGCGCAGGGCCATGGCACCGTCGGTCACAAAGCTGCGGGCTTTCTGCAATGCGCGCAGACCTGAGCCATCACCGAAAGCCACAGTCTTGCCATCTTTGTTCATCACGGGGGCGCCTTGTTCCATAATGAGTGCACGCCACAGCCAGTCATCGGGCCAGACGTGGACATCATAGGCCATGCCGTCGACGCCCTTGGTAGTCTGGGCGATCTTTGCACCCAGCGCGATCAATGATTTCCAGTCTGTCGGAAAGTGGTCGGGATCTCCACCAGCCTGTTTGACCAGGTCAGCATTGTAGAAAATCACAGGTGTGGATGCATTGAATGCCAGCCCGTATTGCTTGCCTTCGGCCTGACCCAGTTTGAGGATGGACGGTTCGTAGTTCGTTTCCAGCCAGGCTTTATCTTCCTGCTCGATAAAGGGCTTGAGGTCAACGGCCTGTTTGCGCCGCTCCAGCGAATGCACCAGTTCAGGCAGCAGATGAAAGCCCGAGAAATACACATCGGGCAGTTTGCCGGTCATCATGCTGCGCAATACGGCCTGATGCGCTTCGTCATAATTGGGGGGCGAGGCGCGAAAGCGGATAGTGATATCCGGATTCGCTTTGGTGAATTCCTGAGCCACTTTTTCGTAGAAAGGGTTGTGGCCGGGCCAGGCGTGCATGACATCCAGTGTGATGTTTTCAGCCTGTGCCGTTGCGGCGAAGGCGCAAAGGCTGCTGATCGATAAACCCATCAGAATACGACGGACCGTTTTCATAGTACTTACTCTCCAGAAAGAAGGCTTCGGACCGGCTGGCCCCAAGCCGGCAT
>JAFAGQ010000251.1 GCA_023422555.1 Pseudomonadota bacterium | reverse complement strand
CCATGTCGCGACGTGCCGGCTGCGAAGTCACGCTGGACGATTTTGACAAAGCCAGCCGCAACGTTCCCGTTATTGCAAATGTGAGACCCAGTGGCAGTACCTATCTGATGGAAGATTTTTATTACGCTGGTGGCCTGCCCGCGCTGATGACCCGTTTGCAGGACCATTTGCATGGCGAGTCACTGACCGTGACCGGTAAAACGCTGGCCGAAAATATCAAGGGTGCACGCGTGCATAATGACGATGTCATCCGTCCGCTGGATAACCCGCTATATCCAGAAGGGGCGCTGGCTGTGCTGCGCGGCAATCTGGCTCCCTCGGGATGCGTGATCAAGCCCAGTGCCTGCGCACCACAGTTTCTACAGCATACCGGCCCTGCGCTCGTATTTGACGATTACCCCAGCATGAAAGCGGCGGTAGACGATGAAAATCTGGATGTGACGCCCGAGCATATTATGGTGCTTCGCAATGCAGGCCCATTGGGCGGACCAGGCATGCCTGAATGGGGCATGTTGCCTATTCCGACAAAATTGGTAAAACAGGGCGTGCGCGATATGTTGCGCATCTCGGACGCGCGCATGAGTGGCACAAGTTATGGCGCCTGCATTCTGCACGTCGCGCCCGAATCTTATGTGGGTGGCAATCTGGCATTGCTGCGTACCGGTGACATGATTACGGTCGACGTACCCGCCAGACGCATTCATATAGAAATCAGTGACGAAGAACTCGCGCAGCGCCGTGCCGAATGGACTCCGCCGGAACCCAGATTTGAGCGAGGCTACGGCTGGATGTTCTCCCGCCATATTCTGCAGGCCGATGCCGGATGTGATCTCGACTTCCTGGAAACCAGCTTCGGCGCCCCTAACAAAGAACCCAGTATTTACTGAACGGAGTTTTTCATGTCTTCCAGCAACAGCCACAACTCAACGCTTGACGCCGATACACGCAGGAAACTATCGGGTGTCAGCACGGCAACCCTGTGCACGGCCCTGTTCAAACGCGGACTACGCAATCAGTTTATTCAGGATGTCCGCCCCCTCAATCCGGATTTGCCCACCATGGTGGGTGTCGCCTATACTTTGCGCTACATCCCCGCGCGTGAAGACCTCAATCCTATTACTGTCTTTCAGGACAGAACGCATCCACAGCGTGTCGCCGTGGACAACTGTCCGGAGGGCGCGGTGCTTATGATTGACAGTCGCAAGGATGCGCGCGCGGCATCTGCTGGTTCCATTCTGGTATCGCGCCTGATGAAGCGCGGCGTGGCAGGCGTAGTAACAGATGGTGGCTTCAGGGACTCTCCGGAAATTGCCAAATTATCCATTCCCGCATATCACAATCGTCCTTCTGCACCAACCAATCTTACTTTGCATCAGGCGCTGGATATCAATGTACCTATCGGCTGCGGCGACGTCGCCGTTTTCCCGGGTGATGTCATCGTAGGCGATGCGGAAGGAGTCGTCGTGATACCTGCTCATATGGCAGATGAAATTGCGCAGGAAGCGGTGGAAATGACAGCGTATGAAGACTTTGTGACAGAAGAAGTGCTCAAAGGCAGGTCTATTCTTGGCCTCTACCCTGCCACCGACGAAGCAGCGCGCACTGATTTTGCTTCATGGAGGCTAGCCAATGGCCGCTAATGGCGGGACGCAGCGCGTTGGCATTGCAGCGTCCGCGGCGGATCAGAGGGACGCATTGCTGGAGACGCAGTCCCCTGCATTGCATTCGCGCATAAATTTTCAATTGCAATTGCCCTTCTGAGCCAGAGAGCATGGGACTCGACCCCGACCGCAAGGCCGTACCGCAACTGTACGAATTGCTGCGCAACCAGATTCTTTCGCTGCAGCTGGCGCCTGGAGCCCTGTTGTCCCGCGCCGCGCTCGCGCTGGAGTTTGGCACCAGCCAGACGCCGGTACGCGAAGCGCTGCTCCGACTTGCAGATGAAAACCTGGTTGATGTTTTTCCGCAAGCATCAACCCGCGTCAGCCTGATCGACATGACACTCGCGCGCGAAGCCCATTTTCTGCGACGATCCGTGGAGCTGGAGGTTGTGCGCGAGCTGATACTACAGGATGATCCATTGGTCGTCGTGGATTTGCAGGCTCTCCTGAAGAAACAGGAGATTCTGCGTGACGCCGGTGATTTCGCGGCCTTCACAGAAGCGGACACCGCCTTTCATCGTGCCCTTTATGCAGCCGCAGGCATGGCGCCATTATGGCGGCTGCTGCATAGCCGTAGCGGCCACCTGGATCGCCTGCGACGATTGCATCTGCCCGTCGCCGGAAAGCTTAACCGCATTGTCAGCGACCATCAAAAGATCGTCGCTGCCATTGTTGAGCGAGACATTCAGAAAGCGCAGGACGCATTGCGCGATCATCTATCCGGCACACTTGAATACGTGCCTCAGATCATGCAGGAGCATCCCGAGTTGATCCGGAGCGAGCAGCTTCAATAGTATGCGAGGCTTCGATGGACAGCGAAGCTATTCGGGTGAATGCCGTTGGCCTCTTGAAGTCAGTTTCTATACATATACGTGACAATTGCCAAGTGACTATCGAGACGAATGTAGAATGATCGGATAATATTTGCATAAAGTATTAAATGGGAATTCGACATGAGCATTTATGAGCCTTTAGGTTTTCATTGGGACCATCTTGCAGTCCCAAAAACTGTGCCGACGCACAGTATCGATAGGGCTGTTTTTCGTTTCCATAAAATGCTTGCCGATTTTGTCTGGGACGCTAGCATGCTGGAAGGAAACCCTTTCACTTATCCAGAAGTCAAGACACTTCTGGATGGTGTCACCGTCGGTGGACGTAAGCTGTCCGACCAGGAACAAGTTCTGAATCTTGTCGAAAGTTCCAAACATCTTCTGCAGCTCCTCAAACAGGGTAAATTCAAACTGGATAAACAGACGTTTTGTGAAATTCATTCTCTGGTTGCCAGGAACGAAGCTTTAGAATGGGGAACATTCCGCGGAGAGGGCAGTGAAACCCATTACACGCCGAATGTCGGCCTTGGTGTGCACGGTCAGTATTCTCCCCTTGCTACTGTCCCGGGCGCTCCCGAGCTTAATAAGGTGTTCCAATCGGGCGTCCAATTCCTGAATGAGGAAATCCAGGCGCCTTTCGAGCGCGGAATTATTTTCTTTCTCTTTGGCGCGTTACAACAATTCTTTTTTGACGGAAACAAGCGTACTTCACGCTTTATGATGAATGGCATCCTGATGTCTCACGGGATCGACGCTATCAGCATACCCGCAGATCGTGCTCAGGAATTTAATGAAAATATGGTTCACTTTTATCAGAGCAAAGACGCGACATCGATGATCGCGTTCCTGATTGATTGCCATCCTGATGCGGCAGACATCTATAAACAGAATCCCGGTTTGAAGTATATCGCGGCAACCAGATAGCCGGCTCAAGGACACAAACGCACCAGTTGCCATCCATGTCCTTGAACGACGATGTAAAATCAGTCGACTTTCGCGCCAGACTTTTGAACTACCTGAGTCCAGACTGGCGCCTCTTTGTTGATGAAATCGGAGAATGCTTTGGCAGAGCCTGCCACTTCTGACGACCCCATCTGATCGAGCGCTTTTGTCATCTGTAGCGTTTTCATTGCCACGTTCACTGCTTTATTCAGCTTTTCTATAATCGCGGGCGGAGTACCTGCTGGAGCGAAAACGCCGTACCAATTTTCAATCACGAAGTCCTTGAATCCCGATTCAACCATGGTTGGAACATCAGGAAGAACCTTGGTACGTTTTGCACTTGTGGTTGCCAGTGCCTTGACGGAGCCGGACTTTACATGAGGCAACAGTACAGTGGTGGTTTCAAATGCGATAGGGACATGGCCCGCAATGACATCATTCATCGCGGGACCTTGACCACGATAAGGAACATGCAGCATATTGACCGACTTCATCTGCTTGAATTGTTCACCGGCAAGATGCTGCGGGCTGCCGCTACCTCCCGAAGCGAAGCTGTACTGATCAGGTGCCTTCTTCAAGGCTTCTACCAGCTCCTGCGGCGTATTCACTTCAATTTTCTTTGGATTGACGTAAAGAACCAGTGGCACGGAAGCGACCTCACTTATTGGCGCCAGACTCTTCAGCGGATCCAGATGCAGTTTGTACAGGTTGCGATTGATGACCACGCCCGTATTGTTACCCAGCAGTAGCGTACAACCATCGGGCTTGGCACGACCGACAAATTCAGTGCCAATATTGCTGCTGGCACCTGCCTTATTATCCACAATCACCGTTTTTCCAAGTTCGTGCTGCATGCCGGGAGCCAGGAGGCGAGCCAGAATGTCTGTGGTTCCGCCCGGTGGATACGGTGAAATAATCACGATATTGCTGCAGCTCAGATCCTCCTGCGCGTTTGCCGCTGCAGGCGCCGTTAATCCTGTTGCGGCAACGGTTATGCCAAATACCAAGCCTGCAATTTTTTGCGAATTTCTTTTCTTGCTTTGCATGTCTGCCTCCAGTTTTTCTTTATTGAGTGCGTTGTAATGTGTGATAGCCAAGTTTTTCTCTGGCCTGTTTTAGTGTCATACCACCTTTGACATAATCGACGATGGCCCGTTCTGCATTGCGAATCTCCAGTGCCTTGTCCAGTACTTCCTCGATTCGGTTTCCCGGGACGACGACCACACCATCACGATCGCCACATAGCAAATCTCCAGGACTGACTCTGACATCCCCAAGGGATACGCTTTCGTTGATCGCCTCGACCTGAACGCGATCTTTGCCGGTGCGCATGAACGCCCCTCGGCTGAAGATTGGGTAGCCGCATTGCACAGCCTCTTCGACATCGCGGCAGACGCCGTTAATGACGGTTCCGCAAATCTGGCGAGCCTTTGCTATCTCGCTCAGAATTCCACCCCAGACTGTGCAATCAGTGCGTCCGCCGTTATCCAGTACAACAACCTGACCTGCCTGAACGTCGTCAATGAAATCGCCAACGGTCCCTGGCTGTTGCCGGTCCAGAGGAGCAAACCGTACCGTGTAGGCCGTGCCCCAAAGCCGGAAATTGCCGGTCACTGACGCCAGCCCGTGAGCACTGCCCGGGAGGCCCAGAAAATCCAGCGCATCTGAAATTTCTGCATTGGATAACACTTGATATTTGGATTGCTGCCAAATCTGCTGCATAGGGTCTCCCTTATGAATTAATTTAATTCGAGAAAATATAGCATATTGTCTGATTATTATATATTAATTGTCGGACAATATTGATTTTCTCGACACACAATCACGGTATATAATTCCTTCCAACTCTAAATTGGCAGGAAAACGGCAACATATGACATCGAAACGCGCAGCAATCGCCCAGGCTATCAGGCAGGAAATCTTGGCTGGTCGATGGTCGCCGGGCCAACGTCTGACCGAGCGTGCTCTATGTGATTTCACGGGAGCAAGTCGTTCTTCCGTCAGAGAGGCGCTGCAGCTGTTGCAGCAGGAAGGATATATAGAGACCCGACCCAATCAGGGAGTCCGTGTCGCGACTTTGGACGCGCATGAAGCTGCAGATATCTATCAGATCAGATCGGTTCTGGAAGGTCTTGCTGCGCGCAACTTCATTAATATGGCAACGCCAGCGCAGCGTCAGACCTTGCGTGAGTCCCTGGAAGATCTGGAAGCATCCATTGAGCGTGAAGATGTCACCGGGCAGCTCACGGCGATTGAAGACTTTTACGAGGCGCTGCTGGACGGGTGTTATAACGCCGTCCTGAAAAACACACTCAGGGAACTTCACGGAAAAATATCGCGGCTGCGCGCAACATCAATATTGAGTCCGGGGCGTATACGAAATACGCTTCGCGAAATGCAAAAGATTGGCTGCGCAATTGAAGCGAATGATGAAGCGCAGGCGTGGCAGGCTTGTGTGGATCACATGCAGCACACCTCTGCTGTAGCGATTCGCATGATTGATCGTCTCAAGCGAGAGGTGTGAACAGACCAGGCGTCACCGTACATCTGTCATCTATTGCGATTGCCATCGACTCACGTACCCATAAAAAATCCCCAGGATCAGATTGCATCCTGGGGATTCGCACTACGGAGATGTTATTTGATTCTTTGGGGTTAACCACTGGCGAAAGTCGCACGTCTTGTGTAGAAAAATGATTAGCGATCCATCCTCTACTACGACAATCTGCCAAACCCCGAGTTTCCGCTATTGCACTTGTGAATCGCGATTGTGGCCAGCGGGCGCTGGCCATCACGACTCAGCTGTACTTAGAAGCGGTGGTTCAGACCGATCGTAACCAGCGTTGATTTGACTTTAGCAGTTTCCTGATTGTCAAATTTCAGCTTGCCTGTACCGTAAGATACCAGGCCGTATACGGTGGTACGTTTGGACAGTTTGTGGTCATAGCCAATGCTGAAAATATGCAGGCGGCCTTTGGCACCGTCAAATTCGTCGCCTTTATTCTTCGTAGCATTACCCTGATAAGAAGCCATCAGTTTGCCACTGTCGCCTACGTTTGCTGACAGACCAGCCATCCAGGATTGCTGGCGGAAGCCGTCGGTTTGAGCGTAGTTAGGACCACCTGGAACACCAGTGAATGAATTGAACACAGAGTTCAGGCCAGTACTACCCAGACCGCTGCCGGCAATGGTAGTTGTTGCTGCTGCACCACGGATCTGACCATAACCCAGATAGGCTTTGACCACTTCGAAGTCATAAGCACCAAAGATGTTCCACATATGTGTTGTGGATTTGTTATCGCTGATTTCCGTGCGAATGTCAGTGCGGAAACGGTCATAGGACGCGCCAAGTGAAACCGGACCATTGTCATAAGACGCACCCAGAGAGAGCCAGTGTGATGTGTCTTCGTCACGATAGTAAACGTCGTTCAGCTCGCCGGTTTCTTTGGAATTCTGGCCAGCATAAAGAACACCGAACTTGAAGCCGGACAGATCAGGCGTCAGATATTTGATTGCGTTATCCACGCGACCATAGGTTGAAGCACCGAAAGCACCAGACAGCACGCCAGCCTGATCGTAGCCCACGCCGAATGGGTTCAGGCTTGAAACAGTGTCAGCACCCACGTTCAGTTGGCGACCCAATGTCAGCGTACCCCAGTTTGCACCGGTCAGACCAACATAGGCATAACGACCAAACAGGCGACCGCCTTGGAGCGAGCGACCATCACCCAGTGAAAAACCACTTTCCAGATTGAAGATTGCGCTTGTGCCGTTGCCCAGGTCTTCAACGCCCTTCATACCCCAACGGTTACCGCTACGGATGCCGCTTACCAGGCCGATATCGCGTGTTTTAGTCCAATTGTCACCCTGGCTGACTTTGGTTTGTTTGTAACCAGGACCGGCATCAACGATACCGTAGAGGGTGACGGAAGTTTCAGCTTGAGCGACTCCGGCGAAGCCGACTGCCATTGCTGCAGCGAGCAAAGTCTTTTTCATGTAATAAATCTCCTCAGGAGGTGGGTGTCGTTTTTATGACAAAAAATTCTTGT
>JAFAGQ010000220.1 GCA_023422555.1 Pseudomonadota bacterium | reverse complement strand
TTCCTGGGCGACAATATTCTGGGTTCCAGTTTTTCGTTCCAGTTGCATGCCCACCACGGTTACGGTGCCTATATTTGCGGTGAAGAAACTGCATTGCTCGAATCGCTGGAAGGCAAGAAAGGTCAGCCCCGGTTCAAACCACCGTTTCCTGCGAGTTTCGGTCTGTACGGCAAACCAACGACGATCAACAACACGGAAACCTTTGCGGCGGTCCCATGGATTATCCGCAACGGTGGTCAGCAGTATCTGGAGATTGGTCTGCCGAATAATGGCGGTACCAAACTGTTTTCCATTACCGGTGACGTTGAGCGTCCCGGCAATTACGAGATTCCCCTGGGCACGCCGTTTTCCAAGCTTCTTGAGCTGGCTGGCGGCATGCGCGGCGGACGCAAGCTCAAAGCGGTTATCCCTGGCGGTTCCAGTGCGCCTGTGCTGCCTGCCGACATCATGATGGATCTCACCATGGACTACGACGCCATTGCCAAGGCCGGGTCCATGCTGGGTTCAGGCGCGGTGATCGTCATGGACGAAACCCGCTGCATGGTCAAATCGCTGTTGCGCCTGTCGTATTTCTATTTCGAAGAGAGCTGCGGTCAGTGCACTCCGTGCCGCGAAGGTACCGGCTGGCTTTACCGCATGGTTAACCGTATTGAACACGGCCAGGGCCGCCAGGAAGACCTCGATCTGCTGGATACGATCGCGGGCAATATCATGGGCCGCACCATTTGTGCGCTGGGCGATGCGGCAGCAATGCCGGTTCGCGGGTTTTTAAAGCATTATCGCGATGAATTCGCATACCACATTGAGCATAAGCAATGTGTGGTTCCTCAATATCTGTAGGTCTAAGCATGGTTGAACTTACCATAGACGGAAAACCCGTATCAGTGCCCGAAGGTAGCATGGTGATGCATGCCGCCAGCGAACTGGGTCTGTACGTTCCGCATTTCTGTTATCACAAGAAGCTGTCCATTGCTGCCAACTGTCGTATGTGTCTGGTTGAAGTGGAGAAAGCACCTAAGGCGCTGCCTGCGTGTGCCACACCAGTCACTCAGGGTATGGTCGTTCATACCTGCTCGGCCAAGGCCATCGCTGCCCAGAAAAGCGTGATGGAATTTTTGCTGATCAATCACCCGCTGGACTGTCCGATCTGTGACCAGGGCGGGGAATGTCAGCTGCAGGATCTGGCCGTCGGCTACGGTAACGACGAGTCTCGCTACCGCGAAGAGAAACGCGTTGTTTTCCATAAAGATGTGGGCCCGCTGGTTTCCGCAGAGGAAATGTCCCGTTGTATCCATTGCACACGCTGTGTCCGATTCGGGCAGGAAGTGGCTGGTGTGATGGAACTGGGTATGCTCAACCGTGGCGAACATTCTGAAATTCAGACTTTCGTGGGTCAGGCAATCGAATCTGAACTGTCTGGCAATATGATCGACATTTGCCCGGTGGGCGCACTGACCTCCAAGCCCTTCCGCTATACCGCAAGGACCTGGGAGCTGGCCCGTCGTCGCTCCATCAGCGCGCACGATAGCGTGGGCGCCAATCTGGTGGTACAGGTCAAGGGCGAGCGCGTCATGCGCGTGGTGCCTTTCGAGAACGAAGAGATCAATGAATGCTGGATCAGCGACAAGGATCGCTGGTCTTATGAAGGTCTGAACAGTGCCGACCGTCTGACAACCCCCATGATCAAGGGTGACGACGGCGTCTGGCGTGAATCCTCCTGGAATGAAGCCCTGACGGCGGCAGCCCAGGTTCTGGAGCGCATTAACCAGACGCATGGCGATGGTCAGATCGGTGCGCTGGCGACCGAATATTCTACAGTTGAAGAGCTGGCCCTGCTGGCGCGCCTGACGCGCGGACTGGGCTCACAGCATATCGATTTCCGTCTGCGTCAGACCGATGCCGCCTTTGAGAAATCACTGGAAGGCTTCCCATGGCTGGGCATGCCTATTGCCGAACTGGGCACGCTGGATCGTGTACTGGTGGTCGGATCAGTGCTTCGCAAGGATCATCCTCTGTTTGCGCAGCGTCTTCGCCAGGCTGCAAAACGTGGCACACAAATTGTCATCATCGACACTACCGGTGACGATCCGCTGATTCCAAGCGCCAAACGTCTGACTGTCGCGCCAGACCAGTTGCTCGCTACGCTGACCAGTGTGGCTCAGGCCATGCAACAGAACGGGCAGGGCGAGCAGCAGGCACAAGCCACACAAGGTGCTTCTGCAAGCCAGAAAATCACACCCGAAGCCATTGCGGCAATTCTGGGTTCCGGCGAGAAAGCCGCGGTATTTCTGGGCAATATGGCCGTTGCCTCGCCACAGGCTTCTCAGCTGGCCGTTCAGGCACAGGCCATCGCAGACCAGGCCAAGGGTACCCTTGGTTTCCTGACTGCGGGCGCCAATACGGTTGGTGGCTATCTGGCAGGCGCCGTGGCAACCGAAGACGGAATGAACGTGGTCAAAATGATGGAAAATCCGTTGAAAGCGTATCTGGTGCTGCATGCAGAACCTTCGCTGGATATGGACGACGGCGACAAGGCAGAGAAAATGCTGGCCGGCGCTTTCTCCATCGCGCTCACTTCCTACAAATCCGCAGCAGAAAACTGGGCACGCATTATGCTGCCGGTGGCACCTTTTACCGAAACATCAGGTACGTTTGTGAACGCTGAAGGGCGTGCACAAAGCTTCCGGGGTGTTGTAGCCGGTCTGGGCCATAGTCGTCCTGCCTGGAAGGTGCTTCGTGTGCTGGGCAATATTCTCAAACTGGCCGATTTCGAAGATGAAACGTCCGAGTCCGTACGCGACAGCGTGCTGTTGAATGGATTTGCATCACGCCTGTCCAATCGCGTCACCGCCGTTGCCGATACCGCTCAGGGCACGTCAGCTGTGACAGCACCCGCAGGTGCCCTGCAGCTCGTGTCTGATCTGCCTATTTATCGTACAGATGCCATCGTACGTCGCGCGGACGCACTGCAACGTGCGCCAGCCAGTGCTGCGCCGGTTGCCCGCCTGAATGCGGCAACGCTGGCTCGCCTTGGTCTGAAGGCAGGTGATGACGTCAGCGTTCGCGGCAGCAATGGCAACGAAATCCGTCTTGAGGCACGGGAAGATGATCGCCTGGCCGATAATACAGTTCGCATCGCTCAAGGCTTTGCACAAACTGCCGCGATTGGCAGTGCTTTCGGTAATGTAATCGTGGAGAAACTTTGATGGATATCTGGTCCTGGTTTACCGATGGCGTCAAGGCAGTCAATGTCTGGGGAACAGATCTGCT
>JAFAGQ010000019.1 GCA_023422555.1 Pseudomonadota bacterium | reverse complement strand
CCTGGAACGATCCGACGTTTCGTGCCATTGTCTACCAGATTGTTGTGCTGGCGCTTGTTGCTGCCGGTGCCTGGTATCTGGTGTCCAATACCATGCACAATCTGGAAGTGCGCAATATTCGCAGTGGTTTCGACTTTCTTGATCGCGAGGCGGGTTTTGCCATTGGTGAATCACTGATTGCCTATTCTCCGGCTGACACTTACCGCCGGGCAATTCTGGTTGGCCTGCTCAATACGCTTTATGTGTCGCTGGCGGGTATTGTGCTGGCCACGTTGCTGGGCGTCATCATCGGCATTGCCCGTCTGTCGCGAAACTGGCTGATTGCCAGACTGTCGGCAATTTACGTTGAAGTGCTGCGCAATGTGCCCCTGCTGATCCAGCTCTTCTTCTGGTACGCCCTGATCGTGGAGGCGCTGCCCGGCCCGCGTCAGGCCGCCCATCCATTGCCGGGCGTGTTCCTGTCCAATCGCGGTCTGCGCTTTCCTCTTGCCGAAGGAGACAGCCTGGCCTGGATAGCTGGTGCTGCCGTGCTGGCTCTGGTTCTGACATTACTGTGGGCACGTCACCTGCGCCGCGAACAGATACGTACCGGGGCGCAGCGTGCGCTCTGGCCGGTAGCGCTGGGGCTTTTTATCTGTCTGCCGCTGATCGGCTATTTTCTGAGCGGCGCACAGATCAGTTTCAGCATTCCGGCGCTCAAGGGTTTCAATTTTGCCGGGGGCGCCAGCATCTCGCCGGAACTGACGGCCTTGCTCTGCGGTCTGGTCATTTATACCTCTGCCTTCGTGGCCGAAATTGTGCGTTCCGGCATACAGGCCGTTGCGCGCGGACAATGGGAGGCAGCCGGCTCCATTGGCCTGAGTAGAAGCCGTACCCTGCGACTGGTTATTCTGCCGCAGGCACTGCGTATCATGATTCCGCCGCTGACCAGTACCTATCTGAACCTGATGAAGAACAGCTCGCTTGCGGTTGCCATCGGTTATCCCGATATCGTATCGGTCATCAATACGGTGCTGAACCAGACGGGGCAGGCAATTGAAGGCATCCTGATCGTGATGGCTGCCTATCTGACCGTCAGCCTGTCCATTTCCCTGTTCATGAACTGGTACAACCGGCGCATTGCGCTGGTGGAGCGATGACCATGAGCAGCGGACCATCACATTCGCCTTCGGATGCCGGCAAGGAACACGCTGCGGCCAGACCCGTGGCCGACGTCAGCGCAGACGCTCCTGAGAACAGGGCGCTTTCCGCCATGAGTGCCGGCAATCTGGATGCTGCCGGCATTGTCCCGGCCTCGCCGCCGCCCGCAGGATCACGCGGAGCCGCAGGCTGGATCAGACAAAGGCTCTTCTCGTCTCCGCTTAATATTCTGATTACGATCCTTCTGGTATGGCTGTTGCTGATGGGTCTGCCCCCACTTATCGAATGGGCGCTCATCAAGGCCAATTTCACGGCCAATAACGCCCAGGAGTGTCGTGCCGGTCCGGCAGGCGCCTGCTGGGCATTCATTCGCGAGAAATATCGTCTGATCCTCTTCGGAACCTATCCCTATGATGAGCAGTGGCGACCGCTGCTGGCCACGCTGATATTGCTGGCTGTCATCATCTGCAGTGCGATTCGCCGGTTCTGGAAGACCAGACTCATCGCCATCTGGGTGATCGGACTGGCGCTGGTCGCCTGGCTGATGTGGGGTGGTTTTGGCGGACTCTCTTATGTGGAAAATACGCGCTGGGGCGGCCTGCCGCTCACGCTGATTCTGTCGACCTTCGGCATTGCTTTTGCGTTTCCAATAGGCGTGATTCTGGCGCTGGGCAGGCGTTCCCACATGCCCGTCATCAAGGCGCTTTGTGTCGTTTATATTGAAATCATCCGCGGCATTCCGCTGATCAGTCTGCTCTTTATGTCATCGGTCATGCTGCCCCTGTTTCTTCCAGAGGGCGTGTCATTTGACAAGCTGCTGCGTGCACAGATTGCCATTATCATGTTCGCCGCTGCCTACATTGCAGAAACGGTCAGGGGCGGGTTGCAGGCCATTCCCCGAGGGCAGGTGGAAGGCGCGCAGTCCATTGGGCTGAATTACTGGCAGACCATGCGCAAGATTGTGCTGCCGCAGGCCCTTAAAATTGTGATCCCGCCGCTGGTCAGCATTTTCATTTCCCTGTTCAAGGATACGTCTCTGGTCGTTGTCATCGGCATTTATGATCTGACGCTGTCGGCCAAGGCTTCTCTGTCCGACCCCTTATGGCGCGGTTTCAGCATTGAGGCCTATTTATTCATCTCCCTGATTTATTTCATTTTCTGCTTCGCGATGTCCCGATATGCCAAATGGCTGGAAAGCCGGATGGACACGGGTTACCCGCGTTAGTCAGATCAGCCAGACACGGAGCGATTTGTGGCAGATCCCATTATCCATATGGAAAACGTAAACAAGTGGTACGACCAGTTTCATGTCCTGCGCGACATCAATCTGGATGTGGCCGCGGGCGAGCGAATCGTGATTTGCGGACCCTCAGGCTCGGGCAAATCCACGCTGATCCGCTGTCTTAATGCGCTTGAGTCACATCAGGAAGGCACGATTGTTGTTGATGGCGTGGAACTGACCGATAATCTGAAAAAAATTGAACAAGTACGCAAGAACGTTGGTATGGTCTTTCAGCATTTCAACCTTTTCCCTCATCTGACGGTGCTGGAAAACCTGACGCTGGGCCCGGTCTGGGTGCTGAAACAGTCCGAAGCCGAGGCGCGGGCCCGTGCCATGCAATATCTGGAACGCGTGCGCATACCCGATCAGGCGAACAAATTTCCCGGCCAGCTCTCGGGCGGGCAGCAGCAACGGGTGGCCATTGCCCGCTCGCTGTGCATGAATCCCAAGGTTCTGCTGTTTGATGAGCCCACGTCAGCGCTGGATCCCGAAATGGTCAAGGAAGTGCTGGATGTGATGGTTCAGCTTGCCGAGGAGTCTGGCGTCACCATGCTTTGCGTCACTCACGAGATGGGCTTTGCACGCAAGGTCGCCGATCGCGTGGTCTTTATGGATCAGGGCAGTATTGTGGAGGAGAATACGCCGGACGCCTTCTTCGATCACCCGCAGCATGAACGAACCCGGCATTTTCTGGAGCAGATTCTGCATTAAACGGACGATTCCGTGTCAGGCCAGGCAGAGGTGGACAGGGTGCCTCCGTTGCCGCCTGATTTGCGGCCTTGCGGGCCGGCGAAGGGCTGGTCACACCGTGAGGCCATGGCAGGCATGTCGGGGCAGATTCAGTGTAAAATGGCGGCATCCGGCGGTCATTGAAGGCCGCGAATACCAATGGTTATTGCATCATGGCAGAAAATTTCGAATCTGATATCACCAAATTCA
>JAFAGQ010000133.1 GCA_023422555.1 Pseudomonadota bacterium | reverse complement strand
CCACAGTGCTGCATCAGCAGTCCATGGAAGAAGTGGACAAAACCGATGTGGACATCATTGCAGTGGCGCAGGCCGCAGACAAAGCCTGTGTCAATCTGGCCATGGTCCGCGGTGGACGCCATCTGGGCGATCGTTCTTTCTTCCCGACGCAGGCAGATGGGGAAAGCCGCGCCGATGTGCTCACCGCTTTCATTGCCCAGCACTATCTGGAGAATCCGTTACCTCCGATTCTGATCTGTTCTGAAGCCCTGGCCGATGAAAATCTCTTGGCGCTGCTCAATGAGCAGCAGCCTGCACGCATCAAAACCCGGCTTCAGACCCGCCCTCAGGGCGTCAGACGTACCTGGCTGGACCAGGCCCTGCGCAATGCCGAATTTTCGCTGGCGCGAACCTTGTCCGAATCTGCCTCGCGTGCGGCAAGGACCCGTGCGCTGGCCGAGCTGCTTTCGCTGGATACGGATGACGAGTCGCTGGATGCCCTGAGAATCGAGTGCTTTGATATCAGCCATACCTCGGGTGAAGCCACGCAGGCATCCTGTGTGGTCTACCACCATCACGATATGCAGCCTTCGCTTTATCGACGCTACAACATCGCGGGAATCACCGAAGCCGATGACTATGCGGCGATGCGTCAGGTGCTGATCCGCCGGTTCACCAAAGTGGCCGATGGTGAGGCGCCATTGCCTGACGTTGTATTGATTGACGGAGGCAAGGGCCAGGTGGAAATTGCGCGGCAGGTATTTGTTGAATTCGGCCTGGATACCCGGGTGATTGTCGGGGTTGCCAAAGGGGAAGGGCGCAAGGTCGGGCTCGAGACTTTGGTATTTACCGATGAGCGCGAGCCCGTCGCCTTGGGTCTGGGTTCCGCGGCATTGATGCTGGTGGCACAGGTGCGTGATGAAGCCCATCGCTTTGCCATAACGGGCATGCGCGCGCGTCGCGCCAAGGCGCGCAATGTGTCGCGACTGGAAGAAATTGAAGGCGTCGGTGCCAAAAGACGACAGAAACTGCTGGCGCGCTTTGGCGGATTTTCGGGTGTGGCATCGGCCAGCATCGACGATCTGCGCTCGGTGGAAGGTATTTCCCGTGAACTTGCGGAACGTATCTACGAATCCTTGCGTTAATGGTAGGATTATGCTTTGCGCCCCGCCGTATTTTGCTTGCTGAAGTCCAATGCCACTGAACATACCCATTATCCTGACCTGGATGCGTATCGCCATGATTCCGTTGGTGATTGCGCTTTATTATCTGCCAGTAAGCTGGATTGAGGTTCCTGTGCGCGATACCATTGGCGCACTGGCATTTATCTTTGCTGCGCTGACAGACTGGCTGGATGGGTGGCTCGCCCGGCGCTGGAATCAGACTTCTTCGTTTGGTGCATTTCTGGATCCCGTGGCAGATAAGCTCATGGTCTGCGCGGCCCTGCTGATTCTGCTTGACCTGAATCGCCTGGATTCCTTTATTGCGCTTATCATCATCGGACGCGAAATCACCATTTCGGCTCTGCGCGAGTGGATGGCTACCATCGGCGCGCGTGACAGTGTGGCGGTACACTGGCTGGGCAAATTCAAGACGGCGGCGCAAATGACTGCGATTCCGTGTCTTCTGTTCAATCAGGAGTGGCATGGTATTCCGTTTGCACCCATCGGCCAAGTGCTGGTTTACATTGCCGCCATCCTTACCATCTGGTCCATGTTCTACTATATGAAGAAAGCGTGGCCAATCATCAAACGGCAGGAACGCTGACAGTCAGCACTGTTCCTGCCCACAATCAGGCAATAAACCAGGCAGATAGTCAGTGAGAGGTCTTTTATGAATACGCCAGTGCGGACTTCTCCGATCCGCCATTCCGACACAGCCGATACGCGGCGCGACTGGAAGGTCATAGCGCTCATTGGGATACTGCACGGCAGTTCTCATTTCTACCAACTCGTATTGCCTTCGCTCTATCTGTCTCTCAATCGCGAGTTCGGCTACAGCTTTGCCGAACTTGGTTTTCTGGCAACGGTATTTTTTGTGGTATCGGGTGTAGGTCAGGCCTCATCAGGATTTATAGTGGATCACCTGGGCGCACGTCCGGTCATGCGCTTTGGACTGGCCTGCCTTGTTGTGTCGGCCATGCTGATGTCACTGGCTCACAGTTATCCGCTGTTCATTCTTGCCGCGCTTATCGGTGGCGTGGGCAACTGCGTTTTCCATCCCGTTGATTTTTCCATCATCAACCAGAACGTGAGTCAGCGCAGGCTCGGACATGCGTTCAGCATCCACGGTTTGTCCGGCAATCTGGGCTGGGCACTGACACCGGTTTTCATTACCTTTTTCATTCTTCAGACCGGCTCCTGGCGTATTGCTGCAGCCGCTGCCGGGTGTGTACTTTTCGTCATGTTCTTGTTGACCTTCGTGGGAGCGTCGCTGCTGGCAACGCCGTCCAATGAGAGTGAGGACAGTCAGACTGCAACTGCGCAGCCAGGCGCATCTCAGGCGGCAAGTGCGGCGCAGACCGGGTTTGCGACCAAGCTTGCCATGCTGCTGAAGAACCCTGCGCTTTGGGGCGCGTTCCTCTTTTTCGCGCTCACCTCCGGGGCCATGTCCTCGGTGCAGAATTTCACTATCCCCATTCTGGGTTCGCTTTATGGCATCGGCAAGGAATGGGCAAGTTCGGCACTGTCCCTGTATATGATTTCTGCAGGTGCAGGCCTGCTGATTGGCGGATTTCTTGCCGGCAGCACGGACAGGACAGAACGGATCGTGGCCGCCTCACTGGCGACCTCGGGTACCGTGTTCATTTTTCTGGCCATGGGCGGCCTGCCAAATGGACTTGCCGTTGCCGGTTTGTGCGTGGCAGGCTTTCTTTCGGGTATGGCCGGTCCGTCGCGGGATATGCTGGTGCGCCGCGTGACACCCAAAGGTGCGCTGGGGTCGGTATACGGCCTTGTTTATTCCGGCATGGATGTAGGCTCCGCACTTGGACCCGTCCTCTTTGGCTTTATGCTGGACCATCAGACGTTCCGCGGTCCGTGGGTTATCTCCGGGTTTGCGCTGTACGGCGCGGTGCTTGCCGCTTTTGGCGTGGCTTATTGCGCGCGCAGACAGGAGCGGGTGGGGGCTGTTGCGCCGGAACGTGAGGCCAAAGCCGCATAGCCGCGCATGCGACCGTCGCTGCTTTGATGTATTATGAAGAGGCGTGGATTGATCGCGGCTGCATTGCGATTGATGGAAAAGCCCATTCGCAGAAAAATGCCGTCCGCAGGAAAGAGCAATCTGCCAAACCATCAATGATTGACGAGGCTCATTATGACAACTATCAAGCATCTCCTCGTATACCTCCTGGCACTGGTGGTGCTCCTCTTCGTCTTTACTCTTTACATTCGCCCGGATCTCTACGTGTCGCTATCCAATCTGTTCTGGTCCTGTTTCGGCGCTATCTGAAGCTAGTGCCGTCTGAACAGAAAGCGCATTCCGACCCGACATCACATTGAATTGACAGTCCGGACCGAATCAGGTTGTTGCCCAGTCTGATCGTTATCCAATGAATTTTTGAAAAATCAGTTCTTTGCTTAATATGATCGATGCCGGGTCATGGCGTTACTGAATCGGGTCAATACGGGTTCGGTTAATACGGGTCAGGTCAATACGGGTCAGGTCAATTCGGGTTCTTTCAATACGGGTTGTGATCGTTGTTGGCTCTTGTCCCTCCGTACGTCCTTCGCCAAATTTCACATTATGAGAGTTGGATTTCATCTCATGAATTTTCTATGTTGCACCCGCAAAATTTTCATTTCATCATCGCAAATTCTCTTTCATAATATAAAATAAAATATCTAATATATTGATTTATAAAGATAAAATTTATAGTCTTATATAAGACATAAGTGTTTATTGCACTGCGCTCCTGAGATAGAATTTTTCCATGGAAACTTTCTTCTATTCAAGGAGCTAATCATGTCAAAACGCGAAACCGCAATCCGCAATCTTCAGAAAGAATGGGCCGAGAATCCCCGCTGGCAAGGCATTAAACGGGGCTATGGCGCCGAAGAAGTCATCCGTCTGCGCGGCTCACGTCAGAACGAATACACCCTGGCCCGAACCGGCTCGGAAAAACTCTGGCATCTGCTCAATAATGAGCCTTTCGTCAATACCCTGGGTGCGCTCACGGGTAACCAGGCCATGCAGCAGATCAAGGCCGGCCTCAAAGCCATTTATCTGTCAGGCTGGCAGGTCGCTGGCGATGCCAATATCGCCGGTGAAATGTATCCTGACCAGTCCCTGTATCCTGCCAATTCCGTACCGCTGGTTGTTCGACGTATCAACAATGCGCTGACACGCTGTGATCAGATTCAGTGGATGGAAGGCAAGGAAGAGGGCGATGCGGGTTATGTTGATTATTTCGCACCAATCATTGCCGATGCCGAAGCCGGTTTTGGCGGTGTGCTCAACGCGTTCGAGCTTATGAAAGCCATGATCGACGCAGGTGCTTCCGGTGTTCACTTTGAAGATCAGCTGGCTTCCGTCAAGAAATGCGGCCACATGGGCGGCAAGGTACTGGTACCAACGCGTGAAGCTGTGGCCAAACTGGTTTCCGCTCGTCTGGCAGCTGACGTGATGGGTGTTCCCACTGTGCTGCTGGCACGTACCGACGCCGATGCAGCAGACCTTATCACCAGCGATGTGGATGAGAATGATCAGCCTTTCCTCACAGGCGAGCGCACCGCAGAGGGCTTTTTCCGCACCAAAGCCGGTCTGGATCAGGCAATCTCACGTGGTCTGGCCTACGCTCCTTACGCCGATCTGTTGTGGTGCGAAACCTCTACGCCGAACCTGGAAGATGCGAAGAAATTTGCCGAGGCTATCCATAAGCAATTCCCTGGCAAACTGCTGGCATACAACTGCTCACCATCGTTCAACTGGAAGAAAAATCTGGATGACGTCACGATTGCCAAATTCCAGCGCGAGCTGGGCGCGATGGGCTACAAATTCCAGTTCATTACGCTTGCCGGTTTCCATGCATTGAACTACGGCATGTTCGAACTGGCCCACGGTTACGCACGCAATCAAATGAGTGCATTCGTGGAACTGCAGCAGAAAGAGTTTGCCGCAGCCGAGCTGGGCTTTACCGCAGTCAAACACCAGCGCGAAGTCGGTACCGGCTATTTCGACGCCGTGACGCAGACTATCGAAGGCGGCCGTTCTTCAACCACGGCCCTGACCGGCTCTACCGAAGAGGCCCAGTTCTCTCACGGTTAATGCAAAAACCCTGCGGTAGTGTAGCGCTTATCAGACCCGATCAGTAGGGCATGGTCACCTGATAGCCACTGCTACGCTGCCGCTGGGCCAGGCCGTAAGCCAGATCCGCAACTGAGGCGGCGTAGAAATAGCTTCGGTTGTATTTGGTGATGGCAAAGAAATTGCGGGTTGCCGTGCGATATTCGTTGGTACCCCGCACTTCATCTTTCAGATCGATCACACCAATTTCCTTTCCTGTTTGCCACGCACCACCACGTGCACCCGGCAGCAGGGTAGCTCCGCGACTTTGCAGCTGAGCCCAGGTCATGGACGGCTCAAGGCCGCCGTCAACAAGACTGTCTGCTCCGGCGGGAAGCCTGACCGGCGCAAAAACGGGGTTATCGGCGCGCCATCCGTGGCGAGCCAGATAATTGGCCACTGACAGGATCGCATCGGATGTGCTGTACCTCAGGTCGATATGGCCGTCACGGTCGCCGTCAATGGCGTAATGCTCGATACTGACTGGCATAAATTGTGGCAGGCCGATGGCGCCGGCAAAAGACCCGGTCGTGGTATCGGCGCTGAGTTTGCCGCGATAGTCCAGGTCCAGCAGGGCGGCAAGCTGGTTGCGGAACATCTGGCTTTTCTCTGGTCTGTTGGTCTCAGGATGATAAAAGCCCAGCGTGTACAGTGTGTCCAGTACCCGGAAAGAACCAGTCTGTTCGCCATAAACGGTTTCTACCCCAATGATGGCAGCAATGACCGCAGCGGGTACACCATAGGTTTTTTCGGCGCGATCCAGCACCTGGCGGTTGGCATTCCAGAACGCCGTACCTTTTCTAAGACGAATGGGTTCAACGAAGCGGCCCCGATAGCTTTGCCACGCGCGCGTCACTCTGCCGGATTTGCCCTTGGGCGTCATGAGCCGGATCACACGATCATCGACGGTGGCGGTGGCCATCAGGCGCTCGATATGGGATCGGGGGATGGCATGGCGCTCAGATACCTGAGCGGTAAATGCGTTGCGATCTGCACTCAGTGTCCGATTCTCTGCTGCCCATCCGGCGGGTCCGCCAGCGCCTGTCGATGTTGCGTTGCCACTATCGGGACGGGCTGAAGGCGCGGTAGAAGAACAGGCAGAAAGAGACAAAAGCAGAATGGGAATAAGCAGCGAAGATGAACGTTTCAAAAGGGGCCCCGTTGATTTGAGTTGTGGTTCAGTGTATTGGTTCAGTTTATAAGTTCAGTGTAGCGGCAGCGGGTCGCACGGTGCTGCGAAGGTAACGATTTTTACACTATCTGGCGCAGGATTACAGTGAACTTATCACAGCGCAAAGTATGATAGATTGTATGCAGATAAAATGCGATCGATCAATACAAATCAATAATCTGAAAGCAGGACGAATATTGTGGAGACACTATTCATAACGCATTCTTCATGC
>JAFAGQ010000079.1 GCA_023422555.1 Pseudomonadota bacterium | reverse complement strand
TTACGAGCCGGCTCCAGGCCGAAACTGGACGGCTGGCCTGACCTTAAGCTATCAGTTTTAGCTGCTAAAATAAGCGAACAGTTGTCCGTTACACAGGGGATAGAATAATGAATGATCGCAAACCCATATCTGGTATGGCGGGCCTCGGCCTGACCCTGCTCGGTATGCTCACTATGCTGTTTGGCATATTCATGACAGTTGGCGGGGCCTGGCTGGCCATACTTGGCGGCAGCGTCTACTACGTGCTGATGGGTCTGGCCTTGCTGCTTTCAGGCTACCTGATCTGGAAGCGCAGTATGGTTGGCGCATGGCTTTATGCCACCGCGTTCATAGCAACCGTAATATGGGCAGTATGGGAAGCTGGCTGGGAGTTCTGGCCACTGGTCGCCCGCGTTTTCGCATTTGCCGTTCTCGCATTTCTGGTTTCGCTGGCCGTACCTGCCTTGCGCCGTGCCGAAGGCAAGGAACCGTGCCGTGTAACGCGCTGGTCCTCATTGGTGCTGGCAGTAGGCATTGTTGTGACGTTTGGCCTCTTCTTCTTCCCCAAATCAGTCATCGAGGCCGAAAATATTGCACCTGTGACCAAAGTCGCTGACAATAACAAGCCATCGAACTGGGAGCATTGGGGCAATACTGTCGGGGGGACTCGCTTTGTTGCCATGGACCAGATCAACAAGAACAATATCGGTAAACTGGAAGTCGCATGGACTGCACATACCGGTGATATCCCCGAAAGCACGGGTTCTGGCGCCGAAGACCAGAACACACCTCTGCAAATCGGTGACACGCTTTATGTGTGCACGCCATACAGTAAAGTCCTGGCCCTGGATGTAGACACGGGCAAGGAAAAATGGCGCTACGATTCAAAAGCGACCGCACCGAACTGGCAGCGCTGCCGTGGTCTTGGTTACTATGACGCCACCGCCGATGCCGATAGCGTGGCTCAGGCCAGCGCCACAGGTGCCCAGGTCGCCGGTGATCAAAACACAACCCCTGCAGACGGCACGACCCCTGCAGGCAATCTGCCCGTCAGTGAGCCTGCCAATGCGCTCACCTGCGCAAGACGTCTTCTTCTTCCCACCACCGACGCCCGTCTGATTGCCATCAATGCGGACAACGGCCAACCTTGCACCGAATTCGGCAATCTGGGTACGGTTGATCTGAAGGTTGGGATGGGCGAAGTCAAAGAGGGTTACTATCAGCAAACCTCCACGCCACTGGTGGCCGGCAATCTGGTGATCGTCGGCGGACGCGTTGCGGATAACTTTTCTGTAGATGAGCCACCTGGGGTCGTTCGCGCATTCAATGTGATTTCCGGCAATCTGGAATGGGCATGGGATCCGGGCAATCCGGAAATCACAGGCCTGCCGCCCGAAGGACAAACCTACACACGCGGCACACCCAATGTCTGGTCTGCCATGTCTTACGACGCCAAGCTCGGCCTGGTCTATCTGCCCACGGGCAATGCCACGCCAGACTTCTATGCGGGGCAAAGAACCGAACAGGATGACAAATACAGTTCTTCCATCGTTGCGCTGGACGTGAAATCCGGCAAAGTGCGCTGGCATTTCCAGACCACGCATCACGACCTGTGGGATTTTGACCTTCCCGCACAACCGCTGCTTTATGACATTCCTGATGGCAAAGGCGGCACGAATTTCGCGCTCGTGCAGGTTACCAAACAGGGCGAGATCTTTATGCTGGATCGCGTCACCGGCAAGCCACTTGCAGAGGTCAAGGAAAAACCAGTACCCCAGGGTAATGTAAAAGGCGAGCGTTATTCGGAAACCCAGCCGTTCTCTGTAGGCATGCCTTCGATTGGCAACCAGACGCTGAAAGAGTCGGATATGTGGGGCGCCACCGCCTTTGACCAGTTGCTGTGCCGTATCCAGTTTGCCGGCATGCGTCACGAGGGCGTGTACACACCACCCGGAGAGGATCGCGCGCTGCAGTTCCCCGGTTCGCTGGGCGGCATGAACTGGGGCAGTGTCTCAGTGGATCCCACGACCAACTACATGTTCGTCAATGACATGCGACTCGGTCTGGCCAATTACATGATTCCTCGGGAAAAAGTCGGCGCGGGTGCCAGTGGCATCGAAATGGGTGTGGTACCTCAGGATGGCACACCTTACGGCGCCATGCGTGAACGCTTCCTGTCGCAGCTTGGCATTCCTTGCCAGAAACCCCCGTTTGGTACGATGAGTGCGATTGATCTGCGAACACGGAAATTGGTATGGCAGGTGCCAGTTGGAACGGTACAGGATACGGGTCCATTGGGCATCCGTATGGGTATGCCGATTCCGGTGGGTATGCCTACGCTGGGTCCATCACTGGCAACGCAGGCCGGTCTGTTGTTCTTTGCAGGCACCCAGGATTTTTATCTGCGCGCCTTTGATTCATCAACAGGCAAAGAGATCTGGAAATCACGCCTTCCAGTGGGCAGTCAGTCCGGGCCTATGTCGTATATCTCGCCGAAAACAGGCAAGCAGTATGTGCTGATCAACGCTGGAGGCGCACGTCAGTCTCCGGATCGTGGCGACTACATCATCGCCTACGCACTGCCCGATGATGCGCGCAAGGATCAATAACAAATGAAATAGCGGACTCCGATTTCGTGTCCGGAGTCCGCTAAATCAAATCTATTCTTACACGATCGCTTCAAAACCCTCAACAGGTTCAGGCCATGGCGTGAGTATCTCAAAGCCATCGGCGGTCACGACAACCATATGTTCCCATTGCGCTGACAGTGAATGATCTTTGGTAACCACTGTCCAGCCATCTGCCAACTGGCGTGAATGCCGTTTGCCTGCGTTGATCATCGGTTCGATGGTGAACATCATCCCTTCCTTAAGGCGCAGGCCTTCTCCGGGACGGCCATAATGCAGAACCTGCGGATCATCATGATAGATCTGGCCAATACCATGACCGCAATATTCGCGCACGATGCTGAAACCTTCGCGATGCGCGACGTTCTGGATGGCATAGCCAACATCACCCAGCGTTGCACCAGGCTTCACCTGGCGGATGCCTGCAACCATGGCTTCGTAAGTGGTATGCACCAGTCGTTTGGCCAGCGGTCCAGGCTCGCCCACAAAATACATGCGGCTTGTATCGCCATACCATCCGTCCTTGATAACCGCGACATCAATATTGACAATATCGCCGTTACGCAGAACCTTGTCTGATGGAATTCCATGACAAATGACATGGTTGACCGAGGTACAGACCGTTTTGGGGAAACCGTGATAACCAATATTGGCCGGGATCGCCTGCTGCACATTCACAATGTGGTCATGACAAATGCGATCAAGCTCGTCTGTGGTCACGCCAGGTTTTACATGTGGCGCAACAATATGAAGCACCTCTGCGGCCAGCCTGCCTGCGATGCGCGCCTTTTCAATGTCCTGCGCAGATTTGATTGAAACCCTCTGATTCATTGACGCGCTCCGGATACTGCAGCGGAGCGGGCAGACGTTGTGCCCATGGTCGAAATGGCATTCAGATCAAAAGAGCCACCCTGTCCGGCCTGTACCAGGAGGCGGCAAAGATCGCTGTGGTCGAGATCAGGATACATTTCTGCCAGCATGCCAATTCGCATCCAGTGCTCTGCCTGGGCGTTAATGGAGCGGCTCAGCGCCGTGCTGGCAAGACGCAGATTCTCATGCATCTGATCGGAAATTTTTACTATACCCATGTTGGTGGCATGTTCCAGAAAGTAGAAAATATTGAACTATATACGAAGTGTATACGTTCAGTATATCATGCCACGAATATCATGATTGCAATCGACGACCTTTGCGACCCATCAAATAGGCCATGAGCTGACCTGCAGGCAGCGCTTCCAGAGAGCGAACCGACTCCAGGAGCGCCCATGCATTGGCCTGACCCGATTCACGCCCCACAAGTGTCATAAAACGTTGCTCGATATCTTCCACCGAGGGCAATACACAGCCCGAACCGTCAGGGAACCAGACTATATTCATTTCCTCTGCGCCGCGCTTGCGTTCCCAAAGCGCCTGCAGCAGCTCGTGCGTGTCCGGGAACGAAGGCGCTCCGCTGGCTGCCAGACTGGCGCAAAGCACACCGTCCATGGCCGCCCTGCCGGGACCTGGAACATCTGTCAGATCATCATCCCTGAATCCCTGTTCCTGCGATTCAGAGGATATAGCGACCTTTCTGGCATTTTCCGCCAGCCGCATTGCCTGATCGGCGGCCAGTCCCAATGCGTGGCGCGTCGCCTGTTCCGTCAGGCCGCGAGCTTTGGCCGCCGCAGCCGCCGCGCCAATCGTCCCGCTGCTCATTCCTGCATACCAGGGATGCTCGGATTCATCGGCAAGTATGGCTGCAAGCGTGGCTGATGTTGCATATCCTGCCGCCAGCACTTCCATCAGCTTTTTACCATCGGCCTGATACGCCTCTGCACTGCCCCACGCTGCCGGCAAGATGGCCGAATCAAAGGCATGCAAATGGTCGGTGTTTGTTGTGTCCTTGCGTCGAACATCCAGCAGCAAACCGTTAGCCAGCGCAGATAGTTCGGGCAACAGCGTCTGTTCATCCAGCGCCTGAGCGCCTTGCTGAGCCCCCGAAGGCGTCTCGTCTGATGTCGGGTCTGGCGCGGCCGGCGAATGCGCTGTCGAAGACACCGGGTTCGACCAGGAAGTGCCGTCATTCAGCGATTCCGGACTTGAGGCCAGGGCGATAATCACTCCCTCCAGCAGCCGCCCGCGAAGCTGCGCGGTCGTTTCCGCCGGGATTTCCTCATAGGTAAGGGTCTTGATGAATCTCGCAAGTTCAGCGCTTAGCAACTCTGCGTACCTCTCTCAGCCAATCATGTCCTGTCAGCGACTATTCTGAATTATCGGGCGCGGCAGCGCCACCCAAACAAAAGCCTTTTCTTAATAAAAATCATACTTGTGAGTTTAAAACATTGTTTAGTTAATTTGGCGCCACAGTCAGACGAGGAATGCTCACGCCTGCTGCGCAACTTGATCGGGTGATTGCCGTGGAGCAGAACGGGCGCCCTTTTCCCAGCCTTGTGATATTTCCTGCCAGCGTCTGGCAAATAACGTCATGTCCGGCACCTGGATGCCAAAAACGTCCAGCAGGGCATCCTGGGTTTCCTGTGCACTCTCCAGAATGGTCTTGTGCATCTGTCCGTCCCGATACCGCTTGGTCAGCTGATTGTTCAGCAGCGTGTACCGTCCGTTCTGAAATATTCGGGCTGCAATAATCGAATGCCTGAAGTGAGAAGAGTCGTGCGTCGAAGTGAAATAGTTGACAGGAATATAATCCGCCGGCTCCTGACGGGTGAGTTCAAAGCGATACATGCTGCGCCAGCCTTGCTCCGTCCCCAGCTGCAGCCAGTATTCTCCATCGATCAGAAGACAGCGATAAAGCCCGTACTGCGTCTGCTGAGGATTCTCCCGGTTCAGGACAATAGGCGTTGGAATGCTGTTGCCGCCGAATCCAACATCCACAATATAAGGCCGATGATCAATGCGCACATGCAATAGCATATGTGATCGGGGCGATATTTGGTCATCTTCTGCACCCCATTGCACGCGCGCAATCAGATTGGAAACGGTGAACCCCAGCCGCTGCAGCACATGCGCAAAAAGCAGATTCTGTTCATAACAGTATCCGCCACGCTCACTGAAAACCAGCTTTTGTTCGATAGCGGGCAAATCAATGTCAACTGGCCGGTTCAGAAACGGATCCAGGTTTTCAAATGCAATAATCTGCTGATGCCGCAGTTGTAGCGCAGACAAGGTCTGCAGCGAACAATCAGTTGGCCCTGTGTAACCAAGCCGGTCAAAATACGCATCCAGATCTATCTGGTACTCTGCTTGCGCGGTCTTCATCAAAACACTCCGGATAAAAAGTGAAAGAACAATTGCAGCGTTAAACCTCAATTTGTATAGAGATCAACCGGCTGTCCCTGCTTGTAGCAGGGCGCTGATTTCTGGTTCAAGCTTAAATGAAATCATGTGGAAGCGCGATTCTCTGTCAGATAAAGAGAGGAATATCGCACGCCCGACCTGCTCGCATCAAGGCTGGCTTACACAAAAATACAACTCGGGATCAAAGTTCCACACCAAAAGTTCTGCGCTCGGCATAGACTGGCATGAATATTGGTAAAGTCAGTTGTCAAATCGGACTTGTTTTTAATGCCTAACGGCTGTACGTCAGGCGTTACGACTAGGTCAGGTTTGTTTGTTTTCATTCAGGAGAAAAGGATGGCGGTCAGCCACGAATATGAAGTCAGCGTCGAATGGACTGGCAACCGCGGTGAGGGCACCCGTGACTACAAAAGTTACGATCGCAATTTTCTGATTCACGGGACCGGCAAGCCCGACATTGCTGGTTCTTCAGATGCAGCATTCCGGGGAGATCCAGCCAGATGGAACCCCGAGGATCTTCTGCTCGCCTCGGTGTCAGCGTGCCATAAGCTTTGGTATTTGCATTTGTGCGCCGATGCGGGAATACAGGTCACCTCTTACCAGGATCACGCCATTGGCAGGATGATCACAGACGCAAAAGGAGGTGCATTCAAAAAAATTATTCTGCGCCCGGTCATTACGATCGTCAACAAGGAAGATATCGGGAAATCGCAGGCGTTACATCACGATGCGCACCAGAAGTGCTTTTTAGCAAACTCGGTCAATTTCCCGATAGAAATTGATGCACGAATCAGCGCTGAAACAGCTGACTCGCACTAGCTCGGTAATGGGCCAAATTTATCGGCCCATTAACGGTTCTCTCTAATAGCCCACTCTGATGTATCTCTCTGATGGGCCGCGCTGATAGTCCACTTTAAAGGGCGGCCGCTTTAATGCGTCACTTCGCTGTCGGCGCGTTTGCCAAGAATAATGGCGGCAATCAGACCCAGTCCGACGCCAAACATCACGTAATACGTGGGCGCCATGGGTGAACCCGTCTGTTGAATCAGCCAGGTCACAATAAACTGGGCAAAGCCGC
>JAFAGQ010000032.1 GCA_023422555.1 Pseudomonadota bacterium | reverse complement strand
GTCACATTGTTATAGGCGGCCAGCTGCCGCGAATGAATAGCTATAGCACGTGTGATACGCCGCAACGCGCTGAGAATTCGAATGTCATATTGAGCCTGCTTATTAATTGTTTTACTCATGTTCAACTCATATTATTTATACAGGAATAATTTCATATAAAAATCATTTCAATACGAATGATATGCGATCGAACTGTTTATGTCAAATGCGATATGCCAGCTGTGATTATGAAGCCCGAAAGAAGCCGCTGCAGTTACGTACCACTGCTTTCCCTGTGCTTTCCCTGTGCTTTCCCTGTGCTTTCCCTGAGCTTTCTCTTGTACTTGCTGTGCGCTTTCTCTGTGCGTTGTCTGTTCTTTCCCCAGCCTTTGCCACGTGTCATCATGCACTCGATTTGCACGAATTTGACATTCAAAAGCGCCCTGCGTTAACCTGAAAGTGCTCTTCCGACATGTCGCATCACATCGATAGATCTGATGCTTCACTCATATCTGAAACTTTTTATAAAGGAGCGAATATGGTTAACAAAACAGACATTCAGGAACACGCCGAAGTCATCGGCTCAGACGGTAAATTGGTTGGTGTGGTGGATCATCTCGAAGGAGAAGATCAGATCAAACTGGCAAAAAATGCGCCGGAATCCGGCGGCAAGCACCATTTAATTCCGCTGTCGTGGGTTGAGAAAGTGGAAAACAACCGGGTCGTGTTGAATAAATCGGGCGACGAGGCCGAGCGCGACTGGACAGCCGTTTAGTTCATTGAAGAACTGAAACGCGATACGGGCACCTTGAGAAGGTGCCCGTTTTATTTCAGAAACCTGTTGATGGATTTGTCACAGTAAGAATCGTATATTCTAAGTCGTTGAAATTACTGTCATCAGCAGGTAAATAATCGACTATCCCAAAGAACCATCTTTTGTTCCGATACACTGATACGAGAGGCATCCGCATGGCCAGGATTAACCAGAGCGTTAAACTCCATTCGAGCCACAACAGATGGCACGATTAGGATAGCAGTCTTACCTTCAGTGAACCATTTGTCTCCTATTTCTTGAGCCACCATACTTTCCTGACAATCCCAACCTACTGGTAGGCTCTCGGCTGAGTATCGAGTGATTTCAACGTCATCAGGCACCTGCGCGATAACACACTGGTGAGAAGGTGGTATCTTGGCTGTATTCGTATGAACAAGTATCTCCAACATAGCGCCTGCGTAAGTTAGCGATGTATATATGACTGGTTGACCCGGCTTATTCCATCGCCCTCCCAGAATGGCAGCACCTGTTCCACTCCAAACTGTATGGCGACTACTGGCAATTCTAAACAACTGCATTAGGCCGGCAATCCATAAAAAGCTGACCAAAGAACGCGCTCAACTCTTTGAGCTCCAATCTCCGAAAAAGCCACATCCAAAGGCATTTTATCTTCCAGAAGCGGATGTGCAGAATTCAGAAATTGCCGAGCGCTGTCTTCTGATTCCAATACAAAGCACGCTGTCGCAAAGACCCTGGCCAGGCGCTCAGTACGTTCCGACTCCTCAGGACTTAGAATTGATTTTCGGCGCTTAAACGTTCCCTCTGGAACAATGCGGTAGAGTAACGCTGACGTCTGATCGCTATTTATTACCAGACGTGATACTACTTTACGCAAAGCCGCTTTTGAGATTCCTTTAGAAACAAACTCGTCCAATTCCGCAAACGTCTTAGGGACAGGTGCCATGTCTAAAGCAGCGCCAATTTGTTCAGGGCGAAGTGCAAGCATTTTGGCCTCCTTGTATCAAATGATACCTAAATTATAGATCATATGATACCTCTATGCAAACCGTCGCGCAGATGACAATCTGAGCACTTTCCTCTTTGGGATATCTTCTTTAACAGCCCAACACACCAACCTTGGCTGTGACTCGTAATTACTGCTCACTACGCTTTACGGTCACTGGAACCGATTTGTATGATGGGGTGCCGCTGTCTTTGTCAATATAATCCAGCGGTACAAGCACATTTGCTTCGGGGTAATAGGCGCCAACCGATCCAGGGGCAATATCATAGGCAATTACCGTGATCCCGGACATTTTTAGTTTTCTTTCAGAAACTGCAGTCTCAATATCAACCAGATCACCGTGTTCCAGCCCCAGTCGCTCCAGGTCCGCTTCATTCATGAACAACACGTCTCTGCGCCCGAAGACACCGCGATAACGATCATTCATGCCATATATCGTGGTGTTGTACTGATCGTGGCTGCGCAAGGTAATAAGGCGTAAAACCTGATCGCCCTGCACGCTGATATCTTCGCGAACGCCCTTGAACACAAAGAACATGGCCTTGCCTGTCTCGGTGGGCCATTTGCGCTCCGTAGGCGGCAATGGCATGCGGAATCCGCCAGGAACACGGATCCGCTCATTGTAATTGTCGAAACCAGGAAGTGTTCTTTCAATCAGATCACGAATGTCATCATAGTTGCCAACCAGTTTCATCCATGGCACGCGCGTTTGCGGCAAGGTAGCCACAGCCATACCCGCCAC
>JAFAGQ010000015.1 GCA_023422555.1 Pseudomonadota bacterium | reverse complement strand
GCTGTCGACTACATCAATTCACACAAAGCCTGATTTGTGTGAGTCAGCCGGTATGCTCGCGCGCACCGGTTGCAATAAAAAGAGTGGTTTTGGAAAGTGGCTCACGCCTGTGTCCTTGCGGATCCGGGCGGAATAAACCGTTTCCAGACCCTTTTTTTATTTGTGGGTTTTGATTCATATTTACTTCAGTAAAGGGTAGGGAGCCAACCGTGAAAAGACGCGTTGTCATTACCGGACTGGGAATCGTGTCCCCGGTCGGAAACACAGTACCGCAGGCCTGGGATAATATTGTTAACGGCCGTTCCGGCATCGACCGCATTACCCGCTTTGATGCTTCCAGTTTCAATGCGCAAATTGCCGGAGAGGTCAAAGACTTTGACGTGACCCAGTATCTGTCGGCCAAAGATGCCAAACAGATGGACACCTTCATCCACTACGGCATTGCCGCCAGCGTGGATGCCTGGAAAGACGCAGGGCTTACCGTTACCGAAGAGAACGCAGACCGTATCGGTGCCATCGTAAGTTCAGGCATTGGCGGATTGCAAAGAATCGAGGAAACCCAGACAGAGTATCTGGCCAAGGGACCTCGCCGTATTTCTCCATTCTTTGTACCGGCCTCGCTGATCAATCTGATCTCTGGCCAGGTTTCCATCATGCTGGGTCTCAAGGGGCCGACTTACGCCGTGGTATCTGCCTGCACAACAGGTCTGCACTCCATTGGCGATGCCGCCCGGCTGATTGAATATGGCGATGCCGACATCATGCTGGCTGGCGGTGCGGAATCCACCGTCTCGCCGCTGGGTATTGGCGGTTTTGCCGCTATGCGCGCCCTGTCAACCCGCAATGATGATCCGCAGGCGGCCTCACGCCCCTGGGACGTTGACCGCGACGGTTTCGTTCTTGGTGAAGGCGCAGGTGTGCTCGTACTGGAAGAGTATGAACATGCCAAGGCTCGCGGCGCACGCATTTACGGCGAATTCGCCGGTTACGGCATGAGTTCCGATGCGCACCACATCACGGCACCGGATCGTGACGGTCCGCGTCGTGGCATCCTGAACGCCCTGAAAAACGGTAAGATCAATGCCGACCAGATTGATTACGTCAATGCACACGGCACCTCAACACCGCTGGGCGACAAGAATGAAACCGAGGCTCTCAAACTTGCTCTTGGCGATCACGCCTACAAAACGGTCGTGAACTCCACCAAATCCATGACGGGGCATTTGCTGGGCGCTGCAGGCGGTATCGAAGCCGTATTTACCACGCTTGCCGTTCATCATCAGATCTCACCACCAACCATCAATCTGAACAATCAGGACCCTGAGTGCGATCTGGACTATTGCGCCAACACCGCAAGGGAAATGAAAATCGACCTGGCGCTGTCCAACTCCTTTGGATTTGGCGGTACCAATGGTTCGATGGTTGTTAAACGGATCTGATTTGGGATACGAGCTTAACCGGCACTGGCAGGTCCGGCTTCAAGTCGGCCAGCCCGGTTATCTGGCATACTTCCGCGTATTCCTGGTGGTTCTGGCCATGTTCTGCGTTGCAGGCTTCCAGGCAGCCGCGGTTCTTGTCCTCCTGTTCATGGCAGCACGCGCAGGGCGCGGGCAGCAATACGATGCACGCGTCAGGCGGCTGCAAAACCCCACAGCATTCAATGTTCTTCAGGCTGCTCCTGACGGTCAGTTCATATTGGGTTTTGATCACGCTGCAGACCACGCTTTGTCGGACTGCAGTCGACCCACAGCCGTCCGTCAGCTCCACGCCTGGTGGCAGGGGCCATTCTGGCACACCTTGTCTTTGCGCGATCCTTATTTTCCTCAATCCCCCGCAGATATCGTCACCATCTGGTCATTCAGACAGGCGCCCGATGCCTGGCGGCGATTTCGCGTACTGGTTCAGTCTGTGCAATGGACAGATCCGGAAGCGGCACATGGCGGGGTGGCTGCATGAGTGAACGTGACGTCGACTGGGAGCTGGTACAGCGGGTTCAGAAGGGTGATAAAAAAGCCTTCGATCTGCTTGTCCTTAAGTATCAGCGCAAAGTCATGGGCCTGCTGGCCCGAATTATCGGCAGCCAGAGCGAAGTTGAGGATATTGCCCAGGAAACCTTCATCAAGGCCTATCGAGCGCTTCCCCAATTCCGGGGAGAGAGCGCCTTTTACACCTGGTTATATCGCATTGCCATCAATACGGCCCGCAACTGGCTTTCGTCTTCAGATCGCAAGCTCAGTTACCCGGACACGCTTGAAAACAAAGACGGTGAAACTTTTTCCCATTCTGACAATCTTATAGATATCGCCACGCCGGAATCGAGCATGGTCACGCAGGAAATCGTCAGTACCGTCAATGAGGCGATTGAAACCCTGCCTGAAGACCTGCGGATGGCCATTGTGCTCAGGGAAATGGAAGGGTTGAGTTACGAAGAAATTGCCCAGGCCATGGGTTGTCCTGTTGGCACAGTACGCTCCCGTATTTTCCGTGCGCGGGAAGCCATTGCGGCGAAACTGAAGCCTGTCCTTGGTCAGGCTACCGATCGTCGCTGGTAAGGAATATTAATGGAAAATAAACTGACTCCTGCTGCTATTGACTGGAACGAAACCATCTCTGAAATGGTGGATGGCGAATGCGACAGCTTCGACGCCTCGCGGGTGGATACGCCCTATGGGCGGCAAACCTGGGACACCTACCACCTTATAGGTGATGTGATGCGCAGTGAACACCTGGCCATCAAGCCTTCGGATCTGTTCAACGCCCGCATCAGCAAGCTGATTGCCGAAGAGCCGGCGCATCATACCGGGCCTGCGCGCGGTTACCTGCGCTGGGGAGCCTCCGGCGTTGCTGCCGCCGCCGCGGTCGCGGCCGTCATGTGGTTCACCGATCCGTTCCAGCAATCGCAGCCTCCTGTACAGCAGGAACAGCCCACTGTGGCATCGGTCACGTCTGCGGCTCCGGCTGATATTGCCCCACGCGACTTTCAGGATTATGTGGCAGCGCACAGCCAGATGGTTGGCGCTTATCCGGTTCGCCAGGTTTCCTATGAAATCGGGGATGCGCAGTGATCAGACAGGATTTGCTGCCGCTGTTTTCTGAGCGTTACCGGCATGCTGTGCTGGCCTTCTGCGGGGCAATGGCACCCTGTGTTGCGGCCCTGGCTGCCAGCCCCGTACAACTGCTGATGCAGATTCAAAATGCGGCAGAAACGACCGATTACAGCGGTACCTTCCTGTACCAGCAGGGCAACGTCATGATCTCGTCGCGTGTCACGCATGTGGTCGACGGCGAGGGCGTCAAGGAACGACTTGAGGTGCTTGACGGGGACGCCCAGGAATACCTGCGCAACAATAATATGGTGGAAAGTCTTATACCGGCCAGAAAAATGGTTGTCATTGACAAAGCCCGCAAGGACCGCTTTCCGGCGCTGTTGCTTGGCCCCGTAGACAATCTGGAACAGTATTACGATATTCAGGCTCGCGACGGACATAACCGTGTCGCGGGACGTCCATGCGACATGATCGAAGTTCGACCGCGTGCCGATGATCGCTACGGCTATCGATTGTGCGCCGATGAAAAATCTCGCCTGCTGCTCAAATCGCAGACCGTGAATGCACAGGGCACCGTCATCGAACAGGTGACGTTCACCGGCCTGGCGCTGGGCAGCGATGTGGATACGGCAGGGCTGAAATCTTCCCTGTCTTATGCAGACTGGAAGCGTATTGAGTTGCATCCCGCAGCCGTGGATCTGCCGCAAGAGGGCTGGCGCATCCACTATCCGACGGGCTTTGCGCCGATCATGAGCATCATGCGGCCCAAAGGAACTAAAGACAACGTAAAGCAACTAATACTTACAGACGGTCTTTCTTCCATTTCGGTGTTTATCCAGAAAGTTAAAGATTCAGAAAAAACCTTTAATAATCAGGGCGATGCCAGAGTTGGATCTATGAATGTCTTTCGTCAGCGTATTGATGATTACTGGCTGACAGCCATCGGAGCCGTTCCCTTGGCGACCCTGAAAGACCTGGCCGTTTCAACAAAATTCATTCAACCTGTTTCAAAACAGTAAACTCTGAAAAGGTATCTTTATGAATAAAAAGGTCAAAAAACCGCTACAGGCTGCGATCGCTTCCGCCCTGATTGGCATGGGAAGTCTCTCTATGCTGTTGCCCACTGGCGGTTACGCGCAGAACGCGCCTGCCGCAGCGGTCCCGACCTCACCCGCTACGGCGGCGTTGCCGGATTTCACGTCGATTGTGGCGGATACGGAAAACGCCGTGGTCAATATCCGCACCATGGAAAAAGTGTCGGCACGCGATAGCCAGGGCTTCGGCTTTGGACCTGGCGGCGACACTCCGGATGATCTGTTCCGCTTTTTCTTCGGTCCCGATTTCACACCACCATCCCGTGGTCGTGATCCGCGTGGTGACCGGTCTCCTAAAGGCGAAGAGCGCAGTGTCCCGCGTGGCGTTGGCTCCGGCTTCATCATCTCCAAAGATGGCTACATCATGACCAATAACCATGTGGTCGATGGCGCCTCCAAAATCACGGTGACGATGAATGATGGACGTGAGTTTGCGGCCAAGGTGATCGGTACCGATAAACGCACCGATATCGCCCTGATCAAAATCCAGGGAGAAAACCTGCCTACACTGAAAATCGGTGATTCCGATAACCTGAAAAAAGGTCAGTGGGTACTTGCAATTGGCTCACCTTTCGGACTCGATTCCACCGTGACGTCGGGTATCGTAAGTGCCATCAATCGTGATACAGGCGAGTACCTGCCATTCATCCAGACCGATGTTGCGGTTAACCCCGGCAATTCCGGCGGACCGCTGATTAATCTGAATGGCGAAGTGGTGGGTATCAACTCTCAGATCATTTCCCAGAGCGGTGGTTTCATGGGTATTTCCCTGTCCATCCCGATTGATGAGGCCATGCGCGTTGTCGATCAGCTCAAAGCCACGGGTAAAGTGACTCGCGGTCGCATCGGGGTACAGATTGGTGAAGTGAGCGAAGAAGTGGCCAAGGCCATCGGTCTGCCAAAAGCCGCTGGTGCACTGGTCAGCAACGTAGAGCAGGGCGGTCCTGCAGACAAGGCCGGTGTTCAGGCTGGTGACGTCATTACCAAGTTCAATGGCAGTGAAGTCAAAAAATGGTCAGATCTGCCACGCCTGGTGGGCCAGACCAAACCTGAGTCCGATTCAACGCTGGAAGTCTGGCGTCGTGGCAAATACGAGACGCTGAACGTCAAGATTGCCGAGATCCCCAGCGCGCCTTCAGATACGGCCAACAGCGATGAACCGGCTGAGCAGGCAACTCGTGCTGACCGTCTGGGCCTGACTGTAGAGTCTGTTCCCTCTTCATTGCAAAGCAAAATGCGTATCAAGGGTGGCGTTCTGGTCAAGGATGTCAGTGGTGCAGCCCTGGAAGCCAGCATTCAGCCCGGAGACGTCGTTCTTGCCCTGAACAATCAGGACGTGAAGGATGTGAAGCAGTTCCGCGAAATTGTGGACAAGCTGGAAAAAGGCAAAGCCGCAGCGCTGCTGATTCGGCGTGATAATTTAACCCAATGGGTTCCTGTAACACCTGCAAAATAAGGCTACAATACGCCAT
>JAFAGQ010000274.1 GCA_023422555.1 Pseudomonadota bacterium | reverse complement strand
TGCCAAGTGTGTAGCCATCAGGCTTGGCTTTGGCAATGGCCATATGTCCCACAACACCGTTGCCACCTGTACGATTGACAACGTTCACGGGATTATCCAGTTCTTTTTCCAGAAGCGTGGCAATCATGCGCGCCGTGGCATCAGTGCCACCACCGGCACCCCATGGAACGATCATGGTGATCGGACGCTCGGGATACGCAGCATGAGCCATTCCTGCTCCAACTGCAAGCGTTACACCCAGCAAACCTTTAAGCAAATTGCGTTTATTCATGTCTGTCTCCGATAACAGGCAACGCCGGCCATGCCGGGCTCCTGAACTTTGATGTTCGCGCACACCCCATGATGTGGCGATCTGTTTTGCTTTTGTCATGCAACCGCACTGGGCTGCCTGCCTGCGGTCATCATCGATGTCATTACAATCGCTGAATGCCTGAGCGGACAGCAGGTCTGAAAACCGGGTCTTCAGACCGTTGGCGGAGCGCTCCTTGACACTCCGCCTGCACAGGATTTACGCCTGTACAACCTTCTGGGTTTGCTCACCCAATCCTTCAATGCCAAGACGCATGGTCTGGCCGGCTTTCAGATAGACCGGCTCGGGTTTGACACCCATGCCCACACCCGGTGGCGTACCGGTAGAGATAACATCTCCGGGTTGCAGGCTCATGAAATTGCTCAAATAGGAAATGATGGTAGCCACATCAAAAATCATTTTTCCGGTGGTGCCATCCTGATAGCGTTTGCCATCCACTTCCAGCCACAGGTTCAGCGCCTGTGGATCGGGAACCTCGTCGGCAGTCACCAGCCAGGGTCCGATAGGACCAAAGGTATCGCAGCCCTTGCCCTTGTCCCAGGTGCCGCCACGCTCAATTTGATATTCGCGTTCGGATACGTCGTTCACCACGCAATAACCGGCAACGTAGGACAGCGCGTCTTCCTTGCTGATGTATCTGGCTTCCTTGCCAATGACGACGCCCAGCTCCACTTCCCAGTCGGTCTTTTTGGAACCGCGCGGAATGGCCACGTCATCATTGGGACCGACAACAGCACTGGTCCATTTATTGAAAACCACCGGCTCGCTGGGCTCTGGCAGTCCGGATTCGGCAGCATGATCTGAATAGTTCAGACCTATACAAATGAATTTTCCGATATTGCCCACGCAGGCACCAATACGGGGATTGCCTTCAACCAGAGGCAGTGTGGAGATGTCCAGATCACGCAGGCGCGCCAGTCCTTCCGGTGTGATGGTGCTGCCGTCGATGTCGCTGATGACACCGGACAGATCACGAATACGGCCATCGCTGTCAACGACGCCGGGCTTTTCCTGCTTATTATCCCCATAACGAATGAGTTTCATACTGGCTCCTGTTGGTTTGAGCGTTCCGACGTAGAGGTGCCGGCCTGCTGGTAGTTGTTATAGTGCTGCTGCACATGATCCAGATGCAGATACATGGCTTCTGCGGCCTTGGCAGGATTGCGTTCTGCCAGCGCCTGTACAATTTTTTCATGATCGTCGAAAGTAGACTGCAGAATCGACGGTATAACAGTTGTGATAGTCCGGCTCTTGCGGCTGAGCAGGCTGATGCTTTGCGCCACGCGCTGCAGATAAACGTTTCCACAGGCGTTGATGATGGTTTGATGCAGTTCGATATCCAGTCGACGAATGCCTTCGTGATCATTGTTTGTCAACGCTGCACGCGCCTCGTCCACATTGATTCTCAGTCTGGAAATCTCTTCTTCTGTCAGCCGTTCACAGGCCAGGCGAGTGATGCCACCCTCGATGATTTTGCGGGCATCGAACAGTTCGTTGATCTGGTCAAAATGCAGATCGATCAGCAGGCTTAGCGGCTCGATCAGGTCTTCCACATTCAGTGAACTGATGAAATTGCCCTCGCCCTGCTGAATCTTGACCAGCCCCAGCAAAGACAACCCGCGTATGGCTTCGCGAACGGCAGGTCGCCCGACATCAAACAATACCGCCAGTTCCCGCTCTGGCGGTAACTGCTGACCAGCAACCAGCTGCCCCTTGCGGATCATGTCGATCAATCGCTGGGCAACCAGTTCCGATACAGAACGGGATTTGATGGCTTCGAACTTCACTTGTCTCGCTTTCGTTTTTCTATTATGGTGATGCAAACAGGTGAGCAGACGACCGATCACCTTGAGTTTTCAATGGTAAGACCACTGAATGAAAGCAGCAACTATCGAAAACCCTAGGCGCTGTTTTCCAGTTCAGCCAGGCGGGCACGGTCGGGGTAGCCCTCGGTGTCACCCGCAACCTGTACCGCGCAGGCACCAATGATGGTGGCGCGACGCAGACTGGCCCGCCAGTCCAGCCCTTGCAGACGGGCGCTGATGATGCCGGCGGCAAATCCATCGCCAGCGCCAACGGTATCCACCACGGTTTCTACTGGATATCCTGCAACGGAAAAGGCTTCGTCCTGCGTTTGCACATAGGCGCCTTTCGGTCCGAGTTTGACGATCACCGCCTGTGCGCCCAGGTTGCGATAGAAGGCGGCAATGTCCGCTTCGTTATCTGCGCCGGTGAGCAGGCGTCCTTCTTCCATACCGGGCAGCACCCAGTCGGCCAGGCTTGCCAGCTCATTCAGGCGGGTGCGCATGGTCTCAGTGGAACCCCACAAGGCCGGACGCAGATTCGGATCGAAAGACACCGTGCCGCCATTGCGCCGCATCTGTTTCATGGCGGCCACAGTCAGCGCCAGTGTACCTGCATTCAGCGCCGGGAAAATGCCGGTCACATGCAGGTGCCGGGCGCCAGACAACCAGACTTCATCGATATCATCTGCTGTCATCGCGCTGGCCGCAGATCCCGAGCGATAGTATTCGATAGGCGGATCGCCCTGAGCTGTTTTGCCCTTGAGCATGAATCCCGTGCGCTGACGGGCGATCAACTGAACGCGGCTGCAGTCTATTCCTTCGTCCTGCATGACATTTTTCAGATAGCGGCCCATGGTATCGTCGCCAAGGCGGCTGGCCCATCCCACTTTGGCGCCCAGCCGGGCCAGCGCAATGCCCACATTGGTTTCCGCACCGGCTGTCATTTTATGGAATACGCTGACCGACTCCAGCGGCCCCTCTTCCGCTGCAACCAGCAGCACCATCATTTCACCAAACAGCGCCACATCAAATGTCGCCATCATCCTGTTCTCCTTTTTTCATCATTGCGACTCGGTGGTTCGCTTTCCAATATTGCGTTTACTGTTCTCGTCCTGCGGCTTTCCATGCCTGTATAAAACGTCTGGCGCGCTCCCGCGTGACGTCTGGCGTCTGCCCCGCACGATACAGATCAGAACCGAGTCCGGCCCCCGCGCAGCCGGCCTTTAGATACTCGGCCAGATTATCGGGATTGATACCACCCACCGCATATAGCGGAACATCAGGTGGCAGAACGGCCTTGAGTGCTTTCACATAATCCGGCCCGAAAACGCTGGCGGGAAACAGTTTAAGAGACTGCGCGCCTGCTTCTAACGCAGCAAAGGCCTCGCTGGCCGTGGCAAAGCCCGCGCAGATGTCAAATCCATAGGTTTCCGCCGCCGCAGTGATCAGCGCCGGATTGGTATTGGGTGTCACCATCAGCCTGGCGCCGGTGGCAGCCAGCTGCGCCAGATGGGTTGTCGTAAGTACGGTTCCCGCCCCGGTGGTGAGCGAGTCGCCGAAGGCATCGTTCACCTGCTTTACGCTGCGCTGCCAGTCAGGAGAGTTGGTGGGAATTTCGACGGCATCAAAGCCTTCTTCATGCAGAGCACGAACGTGATCCAGTACGTCATCGGGAGTGACGCCGCGCAGAATAGCGATCAGCGGCAGCTCAGGTTTCCAGTGATTCATGTATTTTCCTTATTCCATCAAGCGTGGCGCGGTCTGCGTCACAGATGACAAATGACATGTCTGCCAGGCGCAGGGCCTGCGAGTAGCGATCTGCCAGCATGCCACTGCCCACCAGGGTAAGCGGCGTTGCCTGGGTGATGGCAAATTGTTTACGCATGTCCCGTAGTTCCGAACCAATGAGCAGTCCGGACAGATAATCGCTGACCTGTTCTGCTGGCGTATGTTTGAGAATATAGCGTGCTCTCACCGTGAAAAGTTCGGTCATGGTGTCGCTAGCCGCCAGGCCTGCCCTTACGCCGTCGTCAAAGGCTTTGGAGTGCGCGGCAGCATCAGGAATCCCGCGACCCAGCAGGGAGTGATGACGCAGTACGTCGAACAATTCGCCTGTCATCACAGTTGTGAAGCGCAGAATGATGCCGTTTTCCACCTGCGCCCATTTGCTATGGGTGCCAGGCAGTACAAACAGCCCTGATGGATTGTCGGCAAGGGCACCCAGCAACTGGGTTTCTTCGCCACGCATGACATCGGCGCCTTGCGGACCGGGGACGCAGATCCCTGAAATGATGCCCGCCTGCGCAGACCACCCCGGATCCACAGGTGTCATACGGGTTCCCAGCTCATCAAGCGCAACGGGGCAGTGCAAATAGGCGGCCTCTTTCCACCCGACATTGCTGCCGGCCATTCCGGCGATATAAATTCGTGAGATGTCGGCAGGCGACAGTGCCATCTGCTGTATCAGACCTTGCAGGACCTCTGGAAAAGACTTGTTCTGCATGCGTGTGATGCCAAAAGGTGAAGAGGCCTGCCTGACTGCACGGCCATCTTGAACCAGCCAGAGCCGCAGATTGGTAGACCCCCAGTCGGCGGCCAGATATTGCGAACCCATTTGCAGCCTTGCTCCTCTTCTGAATTTGATTCTGTATCTGATTCTGCATGGATCTGTTGTCGATCCTGTTTTGCTTACGCTATTTTGCGCGCAGCGTTTTGCGCGCTGTGTATTGCGCATTATGTCGCGAATTCCCCGTATCGGTTTCCGCTTCGATCTGCACGCACGCGTTTTGCGACTTTATCACGTATCCGGTATGAAATTTTGGTGCACCCCGCTTTCTGCATGCAGATCACAGGTGAAATTCGACTGGATTATCGCGGTCGCGCATACGCCAGTCAATGTCGAATACATGTAGCGCGTAGCCAGGCACAGCCCATGCACACACACGGCGCCGCGCCTGGCATACCGCCTGCTATCACGCTTCCCAGCTGACGATCTTGCCCGGGTTGAAAATATTCATGGGATCATAAGCGTGTTTGATATTGCGCATGAGCTGCAATGCCACTTCGCCATGTTCTGCCTTGAGGAAACCCATTTTGTGGATACCCACGCCATGCTCACCCGTGCAGGTGCCGTCCATCTCAATGGCCCGCAACACCAGGCGACTGTTGATGGCCTCTGCCTGTTCCCATTCTTTCGGATCATTTGCGTCAATCATCATTACCACATGAAAGTTGCCATCGCCCACATGACCGACGATGGACCAGGGGAAGGACAGACTCTCAAGATCGGCGGCGGTTTCAGATACACAATCGGCCAGTCTTGAAATAGGCACACAAACATCTGTGGTAATGCCGCGCCCACCGGGTCTCTGCTGCAGACATGCAAAATAGTAATTGTGACGCGCGGTCCATAACACGGTGCGCTCCTCGGGCTTTTCGGCCCACTGAAAGGCCGTGCCGCCCTGCTCTGCCGTGAGTTCCTGCACCACCGCCGTCTGCTCGGCGATACCGGCAGGCGAACCGTGAAATTCAAACAGCAATAGCGGCTGTTCTGCGAGCGACGTTTTGCTATAGGCGTTGACTGCACGGACGGCGCGTTCGTCCATAAACTCGACACGCGCCACCGGTACCCCGCTTTGCATGATATCGATGACGGCCTGAACCGCATTGCGCAGCGTGGGAAAGGAACAGACCGCGGCAGTGACGGCTTCCGGTAATGGATAGACGCGCAATGTGATTTCCACAATCACACCCAGCGTGCCTTCGCTGCCCACATACAGGTGCGTCAGATCATAGCCCGCCGAGGATTTGCGTGCACGACTGCTGGTGCGAATCACATCACCACTGGCCGTGACCACTTTCAACGACAGTACGTTGTCACGCATGGTGCCATAGCGTACGGCATTGGTTCCCGATGCGCGCGTGGCGGTCATTCCCCCAATGGAGGCATGCGCCCCGGGATCAATGGGAAAGAACAGACCGGTATGGCGGATTTCATCATTCAGTTGTGTCCGTATCACGCCAGGCTGCACGGTGACGGTGAAGTCTTCTGCCTGTATGGCGAGTACGCGGTTCATATCCCGAAAATCCAGTGTGATCCCGCCTTCAACAGGCAACACATGACCTTCAATGGAAGAGCCTATGCCAAATGGAATAAGCGGCACATTGTGTTCCGTGCAGAGCCTGACAGCGGCAACCACATCGTCTGTGTCTTTGGGAAAAAGAACACCATCAGGAAGAACCGGCGGGTATGCCGATTCATCACGAGCGTGATGATCACGAATGGCATCTGTCGTACTGAAGCGTTCACCAAAACGTTCAACAAATGCAGCGCGGGCTGCATCGGACAGATGCCGTGGAGTCACATTGGTAATTGGGGAGACAGAATGATTTTCCATAATAGTGAACTTTAATTCAATCAACGATCCGCGCCGCGTTCACGATCCCTTGCGGGTTGAGGGCGTCACGGATGCGCTGCATCAATTGCAACTGTGCGTTATCACGACTGTAATGTAGAAACGGTTTTTTCAGCCGTCCGATGCCATGCTCTGCAGAGATACTGCCATTGAACCTGCCTGTGAGTGCATAGATGGCCTCTTCGACGGGAACAATATCTTCTTCGCTCAGATGGCCAGTGGTCAGATGCAGATTGCCATCACCAAGGTGACCAAAAAGCAGATTGACGGCATCAGGCCAGCGTGCCTGCAATTCGGTCATGGCCTCTTCGATGAACTGCGCCATATCCTTCAGCGGAATCCCAATATCAAACGCCACGAATGGCCGCAGCGAAGGAAACAGCCTGCCGATACCATCGCGAATACTCCACAGATCAGCCGTCTGTTCCAGGCTTTGCGGCACGATTGCATCCTGCACCACCCCGTCTTCAACCACGGATTCCAGGAATGCATCAAACGCCGCATGGAACATGGGTGTGTCTGCCCCTTCCGTTTCGATCAGTACGGTGATTGGCCAGGCACCGTCAAAAGGAATGGTTTTGCCGCTGACGCGGGCAGACTGCGCCACGTAGTCTTGCCACATGACTTCAAAGCTTGATAATTCGGGCAAGGCACCGCGTGCCGCTTTCAGCAGAGGCGCCACCTGGTTGAATGCCTGCAGGCCGACCAGCGCAGAGCGGCGGGTCTGAGGACGGGGAAACAGCCTTAATACCACACGTGTGATAATTCCCAGCGTGCCTTCGGTACCAATGAACAATTGCTTCAGGTCCAGACCGGTATTGTTCTTAAGTGTGCGGTCCAGCATGGTCATGACGGTTCCGTCGGGCAGGACAACTTCAAGACCCAGTACCAGCTGTCTTGTGGTTCCATAACGCAACACGCGATTGCCGCCGGCGTTGGTGGCGACATTGCCGCCAATCTGACAGGAACCCCGCGCGCCCAGATCCAGCGGAAAATACCAGCCTTTTTCTTCGACCGCTGCGCATAGCGTTTCCAGCACCGCCCCGGCCTGTACCAGCACGGTACCGCCTGCTTCATCGATATCTTCAATCCGGTTGAGGCGCTCCAGCGACAGCACCACATCACCCTCGTTGGGCGCAGCGCCGCCAGCCAGCCCGCTACCACCACCAGCGATGGTGATTTTTCTGTTCTCGCTGGCACACAGTTTCACCAGGGCCGACACCTGCTCAACAGTTGACGGTCGCGCCACCATTAGCGGAGAGCCCAGCCTGAGTCCACTGGCATCCGAAAGATATTTTTCCATGGACGGAATGTCAGTCAGGACATTCAGATCAGCGGGCAGACGGGAGAGAAAGGAATCAGGCATGGTCAGGATGGTGGAGGTGCAATCAATGACCATTTATTCTATACGATAGCCATGCAGCAACGCCCAGGATGCAGGAAAAACACGTTGAAGAGATTCCTGATCTGTCTTTTCCTGATCTGATTTTGGTGGATCAAATGACACCCGCAACACACCAGTTCAGTTTTCTGTGTTTATTTATTATTCTGTTAAGAAAAGAGTTCAGAATGTGTCCCGCTACGCACGAATACAACCTTTCCACTCTTTTAAAAAGTGCTTAGTGTAATCGCAAGCACGCGGTAATTTTGCTCGTTTACTTGCGGCCGACTTTTTCGATGTCATTAATTAACGCATTAGTATCGGAAAATCGCGCATGACGGCTTTTTATTATGGCTTCAGCCTCGTCGATAGCGCTCCGGCTGTCGGCATTAGGTGCCTTTATCGTAAAGGGCAACGCATTGTCGGCAACAACGCGAGTTAGAAAAACGCGAACTGCGTCGGATACAGTCAACCCCATAGAAGCTAATGTCTCGGTAGCCTGAGCTTTAATTTTTTCATCAACCCGCACGTGAACCATGGTTGTGGTAGCAGTCACAATAGACTCCCGCAGTAAGTAATTGAGATACATTGTATCGCAAACGCTATAAAGTTAACAAGATGGACGTAGCAGGGGACTTGCCGAATCCTTCATGTTTCTGAATTCTCCATACCGGTTCATTCGCAGACATAAAAAAACCACCCATAAAGGGTGGTTCGGTGCTTCTTCATCGCAGACCGGCAGGGACGCCGTCGCAAGCCTGCCAATGCAGCACAGGCTGTTGACGTGATCGCTACCGATACAGCATCAGATGACGCGTGCGGCCTCAATAAGACGAACGACGCTCCACGATTTGCTGCGTGAAATAGGACGACCTTCAGCAATTTCTACTGTGTCGCCTTCGTTGATCTCATTGGATTCGTCGTGCG
>JAFAGQ010000164.1 GCA_023422555.1 Pseudomonadota bacterium | reverse complement strand
TGATCATTGTGCATCGCGGTTTCGAGATCGGCCGGCAGGCCATTGCCATGGACCGTGAATTCAGTGGTCTGGTTGCACAGGGCGTTTCCATCTGGATGGGCGTTCAGGCGCTGGTGAATCTGGGCGTCTGCCTGGGTCTCTTGCCCACAAAAGGGTTGACGCTTCCGCTGGTCAGCTACGGTGGTTCATCCATTGTGATGAATCTGGTGGCCATCGCTATTCTGATGCGCGTGGATTATGAAAGCCGGCTGATGATGCGCGGCGAACGACCGGATCGAAAACCACTGCGGGAGTATCGATGAGCAAGCTGCAATCGTCCTCTCGTACACTGCTGGTGATGGCCGGCGGCACAGGCGGGCATATCATGCCGGGCCTGGCCGTGGCTGCACAGATGCGCGAGCGGGGCTGGCAGGTGGTGTGGCTGGGAAATCCGGAAAAAATGGAAGGGCGCCTGGTGCCTCCTGCGGGCATTTCGCTGCTGCCCTTGCATTTCTCGGGGCTGCGCGGCAAAGGCGCCGCTGCCTTGCTGAAAATGCCTTTTCTGCTCATCAGAGCCTGCCTGCAGGCACGGCAGGCCATACGACAATCCCGGCCTGCAGTCGTGCTGGGCATGGGCGGCTATGTGGCCGTCCCCGGCGGGCTGATGGCTTCCCTGGGCAGAGTTCCCCTGGTGATTCATGAACAGAACGCTGTGGCCGGTACAGCCAACAAATGGCTTGCTAAAATGGCGGCTTTTGTACTGACGGGTTTTCCGGACGTGCTGCCGGGCGGCTGCATGGTGGGCAATCCTGTGCGCCGCGAACTGGCTCAGACTGCCGAACCTGCGGAGCGCTATGGAGCCCGGGAGGGCAGGTTGCGCATTCTGATTGTCGGTGGCAGCCTGGGGGCGCAGGCGCTCAATACAGTGGTGCCGGCAGCCATGGCGCTGATTCCTGAAGCGCAGCGACCGCAAATTGTGCACCAGGCAGGTGAGCAGCATATTGCCGCTTTGCAGGATGCGTATCTGCAGGCTGGCGTACAGGCAGAATGTGTGGCGTTCATCAGTGATATGGCAACGGCCATGGCGTCGGCCGATCTGATTATTTGCAGGGCGGGTGCAATGACCGTGGCTGAAGTGGCTGCTGTCGGCATAGCAGCCCTGTTCGTGCCATTACCACATGCCATTGACGATCATCAGACGGCCAATGCGGCCTGGCTGAGCAGCCGGCAGGCCGCATGGACACAGCCTCAGCGCGATCTGAGCGCCGACTGGCTGGCACAATGGATACAAAGTCGTACTCGTAACGAATTGATGCAGACGGCAGTGGCTGCACGAGCCTGCGCAAAAACGCAGGCCACCAGCACCATTGCAGATATTTGCGAGCGCGCAGCGCAGGGAAAACATGAAACATCGGATTAGACATATTCACTTTGTCGGCATTGGCGGCTCTGGTATGAGCGGCATTGCCGAAGTTCTGGTGAACCTCGGTTATAAAGTCAGCGGCTCGGATCTGCAGGAGTCCGCTGTCACTCGTCGCCTGGCCGAGCTGGGGGCGAAAATTGATATTGGGCATCGCGCGGAAAATGTGGAAGACGTCGATGCCATCGTGACATCCACTGCCGTGGCCAACAGCAATCCCGAAGTGCTGGCCGCGCGTGCCCGACGGATTCCCGTAGTTCCGCGAGCCATCATGCTGGCTGAACTGATGCGTCTGAAGCGCGGCATTGCGATTGCCGGCACGCACGGAAAAACCACCACAACTAGCCTGGTTGCCAGCGTACTGGCGGCGGCCGGCCTGGACCCGACTTTCGTGATTGGCGGACGCCTGAATTCGGCCGGCGCCAACGCAAGACTGGGGCAGGGCGAATACATTGTGGTCGAGGCAGATGAGTCCGACGCTTCTTTCCTGAATCTGCTGCCTGTCATGTCCATCATCACCAATATTGATGCTGACCATATGGACACTTATGGTCATGACATGACACGCCTGAAAAGTGCCTTTGTGGAATTCACGCAGCGCATGCCTTTTTACGGCAGTGCCATTGTCTGCGCGGATGACAGCAACGTGCGCAACATTATTCCTTTTATTTCCCGCCCGCTGGTCACCTATGGCTTTGGTGAAGAAGCGATGTTCCGCGCTGTCGATGTACAGGCCAGAGAAACGCATATGACGTTTACCGTTGAGCGCCGCCTGTCGCCCGACAAACGTCTGCCCGACCTGCAGATTGACCTGAATCTGCCGGGACGCCACAATGTACTCAATTCGCTGGCTGCGATTGCCGTGGCAACCGAACTGCAGATTCCCGATGCGGATATTGTGAGCGCGCTGGCCAGCTTTAACGGCGTGGGCCGTCGCTTCTCCCATGTTGGCGATTTTCCCGTATCCGAAGCGCATGGCGGTGGCACCTATACGGTGATCGATGATTATGCCCATCATCCGATTGAGATGGCGGCGACGGTCGAGGCTGCCCGCGGTGCCTGGCCGGAACGACGTCTGGTGCTGGCGTTTCAGCCACATCGATACACGCGTACCCGCGATTGCTTTGAAGACTTTGTGAGTGTTCTGAGTCGTGCCGATGCCGTTCTGCTGACAGAAGTCTATTCTGCAGGAGAACAGCCTATTGTGGCGGCTGACGGTCGTTCGCTGTCGCGAGCGTTACGTGTCGCGGGCAAGGTTGAACCGGTGTTTGTCGAAGACATTGCAGAACTGCCCGAAGCCATCAACAATTTCGTTCGGGATGGTGACGTGGTTGTCGTCATGGGCGCGGGCTCAATCAACAAGGTACCTGCTCTGCTGGGAGATCGCGATGAATCATGAGTTTGGGAAGGTTGGCGTACTTTACGGCGGACGCGCTGCGGAACGACCTGTTTCGCTTGTGTCCGGAAAAGGCGTCTATGAGGCACTGCGCAGCAAGGGTGTCGATGCCCATCTCTTCGATACGGGCGAACAATCTCTGGCAGAACTGGCGCAGGCCGGTTTCGATCGCGTTTTCATCGCGCTGCATGGTCGTTTCGGTGAAGACGGTGCGCTTCAGGGCGCCCTGGAGTTGCTGGGCATCCCGTATACCGGCAGTGGCGTGATGGCGTCGGGCCTGGCCATGGACAAGATCATGACCAAGCGCATCTGGATCGCGCAGGACATTCCCACTGCTCCCTATTGCAAGGTGAGTTCGCGCGAAGATCTGGACACGGCTGCGCAAACGCTGGGTTATCCATTGATTCTCAAGGCGCCTCATGAGGGCTCTACGCTGGGTCTGTTCAAAGTGATGGGTCCTCAAGATCTGGATAAGGCATATGAAGAAGTCAGCCCGTTCGATAGTGAACTGCTGGCTGAAAAATTCATCGTAGGACGCGAGCTGACCGTTTCCATTCTGGGTTCAGGGCGCGAGGCGCGGGCCTTTCCGATTGTGGAAATTGTGGCTCCCGATGGCAAATACGATTTCGAACATAAATATGTGTCCGACGAGACCCAGTATTTTTGCCCGGCAAATCTGCCCGATGAACTGACCGCGCAAATCCGCAGCACCTGCGAGCGCGCCTTTGCGGCAGTCGGTTGCGAAGGCTGGGGGCGCGTTGACGTTATGCTCGATCGCGACAATCGTTTTTATTTGCTGGAAGTCAATACCTCTCCTGGCATGACGCCGCATTCGCTGGTACCCATGGCTGCCAAGGCCGACGGTATGAGCTACGCCGATCTGTGTGTGAAGATTCTTTCTCAGGCCAGCTGCAAAATTCACCGCGCCCAACCCGTGACGGAGGCCAGACTGTAAATGTTGACACCCAGCGCCCGGATCACCAACTTTGTTGCCAACATGGTCATGCTGTTGGCGGTTGTGGTATTGCTGGGCGCCGGCGGATACTGGGTTATACATCGGCCCATGTTCAATCTGACGCGAATTGTCATTGAGCCCATGAAAGGCAACAAGCTTGAATATGTCTCACCGGCCAGCATTCAGCGGACAATCGCGGGCAAGCTGCAAGGAAATTTCTTTACGATCAACCTGCCTGAGTCGAAAAAGCTGTTTGAGCAATCTCCGTGGGTTCGCCATGTGGATGTCACGCGGGTCTGGCCCGATGGTCTGCTGCTGAAAATTGAAGAGCAGGAACCTTTTGCCTACTGGAATGAAAGACAGATGATCAACACCTGGGGCGAAGTGTTTACGGCCAATCAGGCCGAGTTGCCCGAGGATGCGGATTTACCACAGTTCAACGGACCACCGGGTTCTGAAACCCTTGTTGTGCAGCGATATGCAGAACTGGTGCGCTGGCTTGCACCGCTTAATTTGGGCGTAGATGAAATTACGCTTAGTGATCGCTATGCATGGCGTGTAGAATTGAACGATAATACCAAACTGGTCCTGGGACGGGACCCCGGCGCTGATGCATTGAACCCGCATGGCGGACAGGGTGCGGTATCATTTGCATCTACGATTGAACGTTTTGTTCAGGCGTGGCCTGTTTTAAAGGAAAAGGTTGCCGGCCGGCACATTGCCCAGGTGGACTTGCGTTATACCAAAGGTTTTGCCATCACCTTCGAGCCGGCAGCGACAACACAATCGGATAGTAAAGAGAAAAAATGACTCGTGACCTAAAGGACCTCATCGTTGCTTTAGACATCGGCACCAGCAAAGTGGTGGCAGTAGTGGCTGAAGCTTTGCCTGAAGAAGGGCGCTTTGAAGTAATCGGACTCGGACAGCATGAGTCCAAGGGCATGCGCAAAGGGGTCGTGGTCAATATCGAATCCACGGTCAACTCCATACAGCGCGCGCTCGAGGAAGCCGAGCTGATGGCCGACTGCAA
>JAFAGQ010000149.1 GCA_023422555.1 Pseudomonadota bacterium | reverse complement strand
CCGCTATTCGGCCACCAACCGCCATCCAATGGGCTAACGCCATGAACGTCACCGATTACTTTACGACCATGCAATACGGTACCGCCCCCGAAAGCGACAGCGCCGCCCGTGAGTGGCTGGCCTCGCACGACTCCCGCTTCACTCATTTCATCGCGGGGCAGTTTACCCGCCCCGGCGCTAACACCTTCGAGACGCTGGAGCCCGCAACAGGCAAGGTGCTTGCCACGCTTGCTCAGGCCGACAAAAGCGATGTGGATGCTGCCGTCAAGGCCGCCCGCAAGACGCAGAAGGAATGGCAGAATATGGGCGGCCACGCGCGGGCCCGCCATCTGTACAGTCTGGCCCGCATGCTGCAAAAGCACAGCCGACTGTTTGCCGTGCTCGAATCCCTGGATAACGGCAAGCCCATACGTGAGTCACGGGATCTGGATGTGCCCCTGGCTGCCCGACATTTCCTCTATCACGCTGGCCTGGCCCAGTTGCAGGATACGGAAATGACGCAATGGCAGCCCTATGGTGTGGTGGGTCAGATCATCCCCTGGAACTTCCCTCTGCTGATGCTCGCATGGAAGGTCGCACCCGCACTGGCCAGCGGCAATACCGTAGTGCTCAAACCTGCCGAATTCACCTCTCTGACTGCTCTGCTGTTTGCAGAACTGGCCGCCAGAACCCTGCCCGCCGGGGTGCTCAACGTTGTGACCGGTGACGGTTCCGTGGGCGAATATCTGGTTGACCATGCCGGTGTGGATAAAATTGCCTTTACCGGCTCTACTGAGGTGGGTCGCTTGATCCGCCGTCAGACTGCCGGTTCGGGCAAGGGCCTGACACTGGAACTGGGCGGTAAATCGCCGTTCATCATTTTCGATGATGCTGATATCGATAGCGCCATTGAAGGTATTGTGGACGCGATCTGGTTCAATCAGGGGCAGGTGTGCTGCGCCGGCTCGCGGCTGCTGGTGCAGGAGAGTGTTGCCCCGCGCGTGCATGCCCGTCTGCGCGAGCGCATGAAGACGCTGCGTGTGGGCCCGTCGCTGGACAAGAACATTGATATGTCCGCGATTATCGATGAGTCTCAGCTCAAACGCATCCGCAGGCTGGTCAGCGAAGGTGTCAGTCAGGGCGGCGAGCTGTGGCAGGCCGATACCGAATTGCCTGCCAAAGGCGCCTACTATCCGCCCACGCTGATTACCGGTGTACATCCGGCCTCTACGCTGGCGCAGGAAGAAATCTTTGGTCCGGTGCTGGTTTCCATGACTTTCCGCACACCGCAGGAAGCGGTGGAACTGGCCAATAACACACGCTACGGTCTGGCCGCGAGCCTGTGGAGCGAGAACATCAATCTGGCATTGGATATTGCACCGAAACTGCGCTGTGGCGTTGTCTGGATCAATGCCAGCAATCTGTTCGACGCCGCTGTGGGTTTTGGTGGTGTTCGCGAATCGGGCTATGGTCGCGAAGGCGGGCTTGAAGGCATCTACGAATACCTCAAACCGGTTTCCTGGGCAAATGCGCCCGCCTATAAATCCGGGAAAGCCGTGAAAGCCGCCAAGCCCGCCAAATCGCTGAAAGGCGCGGCAGGCAAGAGCACAGCGACGTTTGTGCCAGCGGCTGACAGCTTTGATCTGCCTGGAATTGATCGCACCGCCAAGCTTTATATTGGCGGCAAACAGGTTCGCCCCGATGGCGGCGCCAGCCTGGTCGTGACCGACAGCGAAGGCCGGATTGCCGGTGAAGTGGCTGTGGGCAACCGCAAGGATATTCGCAATGCCGTCAGTGCGGCGCGCAAGGCGTCGGGCTGGCAGAACGCCACCACCTTTAACCGTTCGCAGGTGCTTTATTATCTGGCAGAAAACCTGTCCTACCGCGCCGAGGAACTGACGCGGCGTCTGGTCGGCCTGACCGGCATGAGTAAAAAAGAGGCCGCACGCGAATTTGAACTGGGGCTGGAACGCCTGTTTACCTTTGCCGCCTGGGCGGACAAATACGATGGTCGTGTACATACGCCCCCGCTGCGTGGCGTGGCGCTGGCCGTCAATGAACCCATCGGTGTGATTGGTATTGTGTGCCCCGATGAATCGCCCTGGCTCTCCATGCTTTCCCTGATTGCCGCCGCCATGGCAATGGGCAATAGTCTTGTTGTGGTGCCGGGTAGTCGTGCCGCGCTGCTGGCGACCGATCTTTATCAGGTGCTGGAAACCTCTGATGTGCCTGCGGGCGTGGTCAACATTGTGACCGGCGACAGCCAGGAACTGGCCTCGGTGCTGGCCGATCACGATGATGTGGACAGTGTCTGGGCATTTGGAACAGAGGCACTGATGCAGACCGTGCAGCAGCGTTCTGTCGGTAACCTGAAACGCACTTTCGGCAACGAGGGCAAGGCGATCGACTGGCAACAGTGGACTGCCGCCGAAGCCCAGCTGTTGCTGCGTCATGCGACACAGATCAAGAATATCTGGATTCCCTACGGCGACTGATTATAATACCCGGCTGAACGAGGACAGCTTATGCTCAAAAACATAGACCCGCTGCTGAATGCTGATGTACTGCATGCCCTGCGCTCCATGGGCCACGGTGATGAACTGGTCATCAGCGATGCCCATTTCCCGTCCGATTCGATTGCCCGCCAGACCGTCATTGGCAAACTGTTGCGTATTGACGCCAGTGCCGATCAGGTCGCGCGTGCCATTCTGTCTGTGATGGAACTGGACAGTTTCGTGCCGGACCCGGCGCTGCGCATGGAAGTGGTGGATCAGCCCGATCATATCCCTGAAGTTCAGCAGGACGTGCAGGCGCTGTTGCCGGAAGGCATGCAGCTGGCACCCATTGAGCGCCACGCCTTCTACGAGCGGGCGCGCCAGGCCTATTGCGTTGTTGTCACCGCCGATACCCGCAGCTACGGGTGTTTCATCCTGAAAAAAGGCGTGCTCAATCCTACCCAGACCAACCGCCAGTCTTCCTGACGCTTCCCTATTGTGCCGATAATGAGCCAA
>JAFAGQ010000140.1 GCA_023422555.1 Pseudomonadota bacterium | reverse complement strand
AATCAGGTTCACATTCAACCAGGAGCGCTACATGGCCACCCCGTTCAAAGTTTTGGTTATTATCGGCAGTCTTCGTGAAAAATCCTATAACGCCGCTGTTGCAAGACAGCTGGCGACGCTGGCTCCCGACAGTATTGAGCTGGTCTACGCCCCTTCCATTGGTACACTGCCTCACTACAATCAGGATGTGCAGGACGCCGGTTTTCCGAAGGAAGTCCAGGCATTTGCCGACGCCATCAATGCGGCGGACGGGCTGATCTTTGTGACACCGGAATATAACTATTCGGTGCCTGGCGTACTGAAAAATGCGATCGACTGGGTATCCCGTCTGCGTCCGCTGCCTTTTGACAATAAAGTCGGATCCATCATTTCCGCTTCAGGCGGCGCCATTGGTGGTGCACGCATGCAATATCATCTGCGCCAGATTCTTGTTGCCATGAACGTTCATCTGGTCAACAAGCCCGAGATCATGATCGGAACGGTCCAGGACAAAACGAAAGAAGAGGGTGGCGATATCACGGATGAAAATACACTTAAATTCATCCGTAATAATCTGGCTGAACTGGTTCGCTTGCTTGAGATTCATTCCGCCGGGAAAAAATCTGCCTGATTGGAGATCACAATGGCGACACCATCGCGCGTCAAAATCGTGGAAGTGGGCCCGCGCGACGGCCTGCAGAATGAAAAACAGTTCGTTCCCACAGACATCAAAATTGAACTGGTTGACCGGCTGTCTGCAGCCGGCTTTCAGAACGTAGAAGCCGCGTCGTTTGTGTCACCCAAATGGGTGCCACAAATGGCCGATGGCGCGCAGGTCATGGCCGGTATTCAGCGACGACCGGGCACCATTTATTCGGTGCTGACGCCCAATCTGAAAGGGTTTGAAGGGGCACTGGCCGCTGCTGCGGATGAAGTGGTCATTTTCGGGGCCGCCAGTGAATCGTTCTCTCAACGAAATATCAACTGTTCCATCGCCGAGTCAATCGAACGGTTTGAGCCCGTTGCCAAGGCAGCTAAGCAGGCTGGGCTGCGTCTGCGCGCCAGTATCAGCTGTGCGCTGGGCTGTCCGTATGAAGGCGATATTGCGCCGTCCGCCGTGGCCGATGTGGTCAGGCGCATGCTGGCGCTGGGCTGCGATGAAATCGATATTGCCGACACCATCGGCGTGGGCACACCTCGGAAGGTAACCGACGTGATGAAAGCGGTCAGTGCCGTGGCGGATCCTGCCATGCTGGCTGCACATTTCCATGATACTTACGGGATGGCGATGGCCAATATTCTGGCGGCTCTGCAGGCAGATATCGCCATCGTGCATTCGTCCACCGCCGGCCTGGGCGGCTGTCCGTATGCCAAAGGCGCCACCGGCAATGTGGCAACCGAAGATGTACTGTATATGTTGCACGGCATGGATATTGAAACGGGTATTGATCTGGACCAGGTGATCGCTACCGGCCAATGGATGTCCGACTATCTGCAGCGTGCCAATTCAAGTCGCGCCGGCAAGGCCATTATCAATAAACGTAACGCCGCATAATTAAATCATGGTCATCAACTTCCTGCCGCTAACTGATGACGAACGTGATCAGCTGCTCTCCGAGATCGAACCTCTGCCTATTGTCGGGCAGGCCTGGCCAGCCTGGGTGAAGTCTGTCGCCTGGTTCATTCTGGCGCTAATTGTGCTGCAGGCGTTCATCGCCTTCAGCAAGGCAGGCACGCAGGCACTTTTTTCAGTGACAGGTCTGGTCCTGCTGGTGGTGTTTATTGCACTTGCCATTACCACGCGTTTTATGCAGACCTCGGTCACGACCATTGACAACCGGGGCGTGCGTCAAAGCTGGCTGACGCGCCGCGAAGTGGCGTGGGAAGATGTGACGTTTGCCAAGTTTGTTCCCATGCTGGCATCCAAGCGTCTTGTTGTTTTCACCAAAAAGGGCAAACCCGTGGTGTTTCAGGGCGGTACGCGCGAACTGCAGATTGCCTTCGCGAAAATTTCACTGGCGTTCAAGAACCGGAAGGTGTAACCGGTAGTGTGATCGGATCAAAGTGCGTGGTGACCTGCAGAATGTCCTCGATCTGCAGCACGCGCTCACAGGCCAGATCAGAAATATCATGAGCCGCCGCAATGGTCATGTCAGCCGGCAGTTCAAGGTGTACTTCTACCAGAATCATATCGCCACTCTTGCGCGTTTTCAGGTCATGAAAACCCAGCAGACCAGGCGTGGAACGCAGTGCTTCGCGAATCTGCTCAGCCACTTCTTCGTCCGCCGCATGGTCAGCCAGATCGTTCAGGGCGCGCAGGCTGAACATGCCTCCCATGCGCGCGATCATGGCACCCACCACCAGGGCAGCGATAGGATCGGCCATTGGAAATCCCGCAATGTTTGCCAGAATACCAATGCTCACAACGAGCGAAGAGGCCGCGTCCGAACGCGCATGCCAGGCATTGGCTACCAGCAGTGAAGAGCGCACCCGTCTGGCCTGACTCAGCATATAGCGAAACAGCAGTTCCTTGGCGATCAGCACCGTGATGGCGACCACCAGCGCAGCATAATGGACAGTAACCACATCCGCCGGGTTCGTCAGCTGCATTCCTGCTGACCACACCATTGCCAGACCCACAGCGAGCATGATCATGCCAATGGCCATCGAGGCAATGGTTTCAAAACGTCGATGACCGAAAGGATGTCCGGTATCTGCCGCCTTGCCCGCATACCGGTTTGCCACCAGCACCACAAAGTCAGACAGAATATCCGAAAGGGAATGGATGGCGTCTGCAATCAGCGCGCGCGAATGGGCAACGACCCCGATGGCAATCTGCACTACCACCAGCGTCAGATTCACTGCCACGCTGATCCAGGTGCTGCGCCGGGCGACACGCGATCGTTCCGCGTCCGGCGCTGCGTCCGCAGACTGCCGGGGTGCGCGCCTGGCGGAGTGATGAGCCGAATGATGATGTTGATGTGCCATGCCTGTCGGGACTGAAAAGAACCTGGGGTTTAAGGTATGCTACCTGATTGTCCTCCACTTTCTGGTAACCAGTCTATGTTGAATGTTGTTTTTGC
>JAFAGQ010000372.1 GCA_023422555.1 Pseudomonadota bacterium | reverse complement strand
TCCGACCCTGCGTCAATCCCTGCTGGCCGCCCGTTCGGCCATGTCTGACTCTCATCGTCAGATACTAAGTGTACAAATAAAAGAACATATTTTGGACTGGCTGGCAAGCCAGCGTCAAGATACCCGGTTGCCCGATCATTCGGCCATCGGACCGGTTGCAGGATTCTGGCCCATTCGTGGCGAGCCGGATCTGATGCCGCTACTGCATGACCTGCATGCACTGGGCCATGAAATCAGTCTGCCGGTGATAGAACAGCGCGATGCGCCACTGCATTTTTATCGCTGGTCACCCGACACGCCCCTTAGGCGCGGCGCATTCAATATTCCGGAACCCGACGTGCAGACGCCCGCCGCGCTGCCTGCACTGATTCTAGTGCCCACCCTGGGCTACACTCGCGACGGTCACCGACTGGGCTATGGAAAAGGCTATTATGACCGCACCCTGCACGCGCTTCAACAGCAGGGTCATCGCGCCTGTTGTGTGGGTATTGGATGGGATGAAGGGCTGATTGAGGCGCAACACGACTATGTGCCTGCTGCGCATGATATGCCACTGGATGCGATTGTCACGCCCAGTGGCTGGCTGATTCCGGCACGTTAATACAACGCTTTAAAAAGAAAGGCCCGCCATGACGGCAGGCCGAATCGAATCGCTGATTACTTCATTGATTACTTGATTGATTACTTCATCGATTACTTCATCGATTACATCATAGACCGCGTCCCTCACCGCGAAACGCCTGTCTGCAATACTGACAGCAATCAATAACTGAGATTTTTCCACACCGAGAGGGTTGCCTCGGCGTTGTTCAGCGTATAAAAGTGAATGCCAGGCACGCCACCATCGATCAGCTTCTGGCAAAGCTGGGTGACAACCTCTGCACCGAAAGCTCGAATGGATGCCTTGTCATCGCCGAACTGCGCCAGACGCAGACGGATCCAGCGAGGCACTTCTGCTCCGCACATCTGCGAGAACCGAAGTAACTGCGTGTGGTTGGTAATCGGCATGATACCGGGCACGATGGGAATGGTTACACCCCGTTGAACTGCACGATTGGCAAAATCAAAATACGCATCGGGATTGAAAAAATACTGCGTAATCGCACTGTTGGCGCCCGCATTGACCTTGGTCACAAAATTATTCAGATCCTGTTCGGGACTGTCAGCCTGCGGATGCATCTCGGGATAGGCCGCCACTTCAACGTGAAACCAGTCGCCGGAATGTTCGCGAATCAGTCGCACCAGATCTGACGCATAGCGGTAATCGGAATCGTTGCCGCCCATACCCGAAGGCAGGTCGCCACGCAGAGCCACAATGCGACGGATCCCGTTTTCTTTATAGTGATCCAGCAACTGCACCAGAGATGACTTACTGGCGCCGATGCAGGACAAATGCGGGGCAGCTTCACACCCAAGTTGCGAGAACATGGACACGGTTTCAGCCGTGCCATCGCGGGTGGATCCGCCTGCCCCGAAAGTCACACTCACATAACGTGGGTGCATTGCCATTAACTGCTTGGCCGAGCCGACCAGCCGCTCGCGTGATGCCTGATCACGCGGCGGAAAAAACTCCAGGCTGAACGCCTCGTCGGAAAAAGAACTCATAAACTTACTTCAGAATGTTCAGCAAAATTGCGGAAATAATGGAATACAGGATCGCGCCGATCACGGCCCACCAGAATCCATTTACCTTGAAACCATTGAAAACCGAACCGGCCAGCCAAAACATGAGCACGTTCAGTACCAGCAAAAACAGACCCAGCGTCACAATCGTAAGTGGGAATGTCAGGATGGCGAGAATCGGTTTAACCACTGCATTGACCAGACCCAGAATCACAGCTGCGATAAGAGCAGAGCCAAAACTGGTCACGGTAATACCAGGCAGAATATAGGCAACAATCATGAGGGCGAGCGCTTGCAGGACCCAGATTAACAGCAATGTCATATTACTTCTCCTTTAAATTCCCTTTATTAAACACTAACACCCGGGCAGCAGAAGCTGCCCATCTATCACAACTGAAACCTACAATTGCAGATTACAACTGCAATCACAATCATATATCACAGCCGTAATCTTCATACCGCGGGTCGAAGTCAACCTTGCGACACGTTATCAATAGCGATAATGATCGGGCTTGAATGGTCCCTGCGCTGGCACGCCGATATAGTCGGCCTGTTTCTGCGACAGTTCGGTCAGCGTCACGCCCAGTTTCTTCAGATGCAGGCGTGCAACCTTTTCATCAAGATGCTTGGGAAGAACATAGACCTGACCTTTCTTGTATTCGGCTGTTCTCGTAAAGAGCTCGATCTGCGCAATAGTCTGGTTGGTGAATGATGCGGACATCACAAAGGAAGGATGACCGGTTGCGCAACCCAGATTGACCAGACGTCCCTGAGCCAGCAGAATAATCCGCTTGCCATCGGGAAAGATGATGTGATCGACCTGCGGCTTGATTTCTTCCCACTCCAGATCTTCGACCGACGCCACGTCAATTTCATTATCGAAGTGACCGATATTGCAGACGATGGCTTCGTTTTTCATGCGCTCCATATGCTCGCGCGTGATCACGTGATAATTGCCCGTTGCGGTCACGAAAATATCGGCCTTGTCGGCAGCCTCTTCCATGGTGACCACTTTGTAGCCTTCCATGGAGGCCTGCAGGGCGCAGATGGGGTCAATTTCAGTGACCCAGACCTGGGCGCGCAATGCAGCCAGCGCCTGAGCGCAGCCTTTACCCACATCGCCAAAACCGGCAACCACGGCAATTTTCCCGGCAACCATCACGTCGGTAGCACGCTTGATGCCATCGACCAGCGATTCACGGCAGCCGTAAAGATTGTCGAACTTGGATTTTGTGACTGAATCATTGACGTTAATGGCCGGAATCTGCAGTTCGCCTTTCTGCGCCATCTGGTACAGACGATGTACGCCGGTCGTGGTTTCTTCGGTCACGCCGATGATGTTGGCCAGACGGGTGGAGTACCACGTCGCGTCTTTTTCCAGGCGCTTGCGAATGGCGGCAAACAGCACGGTTTCTTCTTCGCTGCCGGGATTGTCCAGCACGGAAATATCTTTCTCGGCCTTGGCACCCAGGTGCAGTAGTGTGGTGGCGTCACCGCCATCATCCAGAATCATATTGGCCTGTTCACCCGGCCACTCGAAAATACGATGTGTGTATTCCCAGTAGTCGGCCAGCGTTTCGCCTTTGATCGCGAACACAGGTACGCCACTGGCGGCAATGGCTGCCGCTGCGTGATCCTGGGTAGAGAAAATATTGCATGACGCCCAGCGCACTTCAGCGCCAAGGGCAGTGAGAGTTTCAATGAGAACGCCCGTCTGAATGGTCATGTGCAGGCTGCCTGCAATGCGTGCGCCTTTCAGAGGCTGAGATTTGGCGAATTCTTCGCGCGTGGCCATCAGGCCAGGCATTTCAGTTTCGGCAATGGAAAGTTCGCGGCGGCCCCAGTCGGCCAGCCCGATATCGGCAATTTTGTAATCAGCAGTCATAGTATTCATCCTGAAACATACTGCGATGCCGATGTGAGCGTAAGTGCGCTTCACCATAGACCAGCAACGCAGTATATGATGAGCGCAGTTCGTTACCTGATCGTATTCTGAGCCTGGCATGACTATACAATCATGTCGCAACGCCCCTCAGAACACGATGATTATACCTTAAGCAATGGCTTTTTTCAGAGTGTCAGCCTTGTCTACGGCTTCCCAGCTGAACTCGGGCTCGGAGCGGCCAAAGTGGCCATAAGCCGCAGATTTTGTGTAGATAGGACGCAGCAGATCCAGCATCTGCACGATGCCGCGCGGACGCAGATCAAAGTGCTCGCGAACCAGTTTTGCGATCTCGTCATCGGGAATCACACCTGTGCCTTCCGTATAGACGGTGATGTTGATCGGCTCGGCCACACCAATGGCATAGCTCACCTGAATCTGGCACTGACGCGCCAGACCGGCAGCCACAATATTCTTGGCAACATAGCGGGCTGCGTAGGCTGCAGAGCGGTCTACCTTGGACGGATCCTTGCCTGAGAAAGCACCGCCGCCATGAGGGCACGCACCACCGTAAGTATCAACAATGATCTTGCGTCCGGTCAGACCGCAATCGCCCTGAGGTCCGCCGATAATGAACTTACCGGTAGGATTGATCAGGAACTTGGTATCTGGCGTAATCAGGCCATCGGCAAATGTAGGCTTGATGATTTCTTCAATCACGGCCTCACGGATGTCATTCTGGGAGATATCGGGGGCATGCTGGGTAGACAGCACAACCGTATTGACCTCTACCGGTTTGCCATCAACATAGCGGAATGTCACTTGTGATTTGGCATCGGGACGCAGCCATGGCAGACGACCATCTTTGCGCAGCTCGCTCTGGCGCTGGACCAGACGGTGGGCATACCAGATTGGCGCTGGCATAAGATCAGGCGTTTCGTCGCAGGCAAAGCCAAACATCAGACCCTGGTCGCCCGCACCCTGATTCAGGATTTCTTCTTCGCTGCGATCAACGCCCTGAGCGATATCCGGTGACTGCTTGTCATAAGCCACAAGCACAGCGCAACCCTTGTAATCAATACCATAATCAGTATTGTCATAGCCAATACGCTTGATGGTGTCGCGGGCGATCTGGATATAGTCGATATTGGCCTTGGTGCTGATCTCGCCAGCCAGTACGACCAGGCCGGTATTGCAGAGAGTCTCAGCAGCAACGCGGGAGTTGGGATCCTGCTCGAGCAGCGCGTCAAGAATGGCGTCGGAAATCTGGTCAGCAACCTTGTCGGGGTGACCTTCGGATACGGATTCGGAAGTAAATAGAAAATCGTTGTGGGCCATGTTGCGTCCAATGAATAGTGTCTAAACAAAACCGACATTCTCAGAACGCGAAGCACCGATGGTGATGACTACTGGCGCGACGCTTTAGCGGAATGTATCCGGAAACCCTGATCTGCCGCAACTTCCCTGGCAGGTAAGAATCCGTTAGTCGCCCCGCAAGTTGTCGGTTAACTCAGCGACGTGAAAATCATTTTATGACAAATTGACTGTCAGGGTTTTAAAAACCCTGACGCCAACAGATAAAAGGCGGCAGCGCCAGCCGGTGCGGCATTTAAGGCAATGATTCTGCCTGCCACAACGACTGACAATGGCTGCTGTCTTACTTCTTCAGGCGATAGGCCATGACGGCATCGCCCGCTTTGGTACCCAGTGAACCATGACCGCCAGCAGCAATAATCACATACTGCTTGTTGTCTGCGCCCATATAGGTAGAAGGCGTTGCCTGTCCGCCGGCAGGCAGTTCCGTTTCCCACAGCAATTTACCGGTATTGACATCATAGGCCCGGAAGAAATTGTCTGCTGTTGCGCCGTGGAATACCAGGTCACCACCAGTCAGCAGCGGTCCGCCGTGCGCGACCATACCCATGGGGAAACCAATCGGGAAGCGGCCAGGCAGGAAGGTGGTTTTCAGGTTTTTGGTTGTGCCAACGCGGCGCAGCCATTCCGTTTTACCTGTGGTCAGGTCTACAACCACCATACGCCCCCATGGAGGCGCAATGCATGGCACACCCAGGTCAGAGGCAAGCTGGCTGATCTTGATTGCGTAATCGCCTTCAAAGTTTTCATTCCAGTAAGGCGTATCGTCTTTGGTGAAGAGACGTTTGTCGGTCGTCTGTGCATCCCGTTTGATCAGATTGTATTTGTAGGCCAGGCGCACGGGCGAAGCCACCAGGATCTGACGCTGCGGATCCACCGCGACCGATCCCCAGTTGAACACACCAATATTGCCGGGGAAAATCAGCGATCCCTGTTCGGTAGGTGGCGTCCATGGGTTGCCATCATATCGAAGTGATTTGAACTCAATGCGGCACGCCATCTGATCAAACGGCGTTATACCCCACATGGATTTTTCCTGCAGCGGCTCCGGAATAAAGTTCAATGCCGAAACGGGTTGTGTCGGTGAATACTTCTCGCCTTCGATACCCTTGGTGGAAACGTCCACATCCTTGATCGGATAAACGGGCTCACCGGTAAGACGGTTCAGCACAAACAGGTTACCGGTCTTGGTTGGCAATACCACTGCCGGCGTCATTTTTCCCTGATAGTTGAGATCCAGCAACGATACCTGGGAAGGATTATCCCGGTCCCACAGGTCGTGTTTCGAAGACTGGAAGCGCCATTTGAATGCCCCTGTGTTCAGATCAAGGGCAACCAGCGTATCGCGGAATTTTTCGACATTGCTGTTCATATCGCGACGGGTGCCAAGCTCATCCGGAGAGGCATTGCCAAATGGCACGTAAACCAGCCCGTTTTTCAGGTCAGCACTGAGCGTAGTCCAGGCAACAGGCGTATCCTGGGGATAGGTCTGGCCCTGGGCTATCGGTTGTGTGTTCTCGGGATTGGCCGGATCAAAGTTCCACACCAGTTTGCCAGTTATCGCATCATAGGCGCGAATCACACCCGAAGGATTGCCGGCGTCATAGCCATTATCCATGACTGATCCGCCCACAATCACCAGCTTGCCAGCCACCAGCGGCGCAGCCGTCTGCATAAGTGCATGCGGACGAATCTCACCCATGTTTTCGCGCAGATCGACGATGCCATCCTGCCCAAAGTCAGCGCAAGGTTTGCCGGTATCGGCATCCAGAGCAATCAGTTTGGCGTCGGTAGTCGCGTTGAAAATACGTTTGCTACATGCGGCAGTGCCTTCAGTGGCCGTAGCTTGAGTTTGCCCTGCGGGCGCATCTGTAGACGCGGTTGCCTGAGCAGCAGAATCTGCAGTCGCCTGGGTTTCTGGTGCAGGATTCGTCTGTGCGGAGGCGGAGTCATTATTGCCAGCGAAGTAGCTGACACCGCGACATGTCTGGTGCTGCTGCAGGTATGAACGATCCTTGCTCGGCGTGTACTTCCATTTCAGTTCGCCGGTTTCGGGGTTCAGCGCATGCACTTCATTATGCGGCGTGCAGAAGTAAACCGTATCATTAACTTTCAGCGGCGTCGCCTCGAACGTGTATTCGCTTGCATCATCATCCTGGCGTGTGTCGCCAGTATGATAGGTCCACGCCACCTCCAGATCACCCACATTGTCCTTATTGATCTGGTTCAGATTTGAAAAGCGTTGTCCGTTGGTGTCGCCGCCATAGGCTGCCCAGTCATTCTGCGCCACGGAGTCAACGGTCGTGTTGCGTTCTGTGGCAATATTGCCTTGCTGGGGATAAGGATCATAGAACATCAGCCCTATCACAATTGCAATAACAGCAATAACGGTGCCACCCAGGAACCGATGAAATGAGCGGACCGTGGCGGAACCGTCAGCACGATACAGGGGCCGCACGATCCATGGCAGGGCGAGCCAGACGCCGATAATGCCGATGATGTCGCCGCGCGGTATCCATTGCCATTTGTCGAAGCCGACTTCATAAATCATCCAGGCAACGACGATCCACATGAGCACGGCGTAGATTGAAAGCGCACTTTTCTTTTTCAGAAAAAGCATGACAGCTGTGATCAGCAGACCAATGGCCATGATCACATAAAAGGCCGACCCGCCAACCAACAGCAGGCGGCCACCCATGTACAGCATGGCCAGCCCCACTATCGCAATGACGAGGCTTGTTAGTTTATTAATCATTATGACTCCAGTTAAATGCTTGCAGCATGCGTTGAACCCCACGCGCCGGCCGGCAATTGCGTGCAAGAGCACATCCGCCGGCAGGAGTGCGGAATCATCGCTGAATAATTACGATCGTGTACAGGCTGTGACGCTTCGTATGAAGGGCCTGCGGTCCCGGCGGGAATTCGGAAAGGAGACAATCATTGCGACACCATGCAGTCTGAACGCGTTAGGGAATGGCCGGCCAGAATGTCAGCCACTCAGACGCTGTCGCCAGCACGCCGGATCGGCGATACACTGGTTCGAGTGAGGGTATACCCTAGGAATATATCATTACACTTGCCATTCTTGCACGTAATTTCGTTTGTGTTAACCAAAATTACGCGCCGGTGACGCGCATTTCAGATTAGCGTAAGCTGAAATCACACCCACAAGTAATGGTCAGGCCTGTTCATTCCGTCTTTGCCCATCGGTTTTCACATCAAACATGGCTGACAGGTTCTCCGTTACAATCGATCAGACTTGGGCCTGTCCCATTCGGCCCGTTTATGTTTGACCCGTATGAAATCCGCTATTCTTGTTTTTCTTTTCCGCTGTATCAACCTCCTGCCTGACAGCCTGCGTCTTGCGCTGGGTCGCGTCTGCGCATGTCTCACGTACTGGCTGATGGGCCGGCGCCGATTCATCGTCAGCAAAAATCTGGAACTGTGTTTCCCGGAAGCGTCGCAGCAACAGCACCAGCAATGGACACGCGAGCACTTCCGAATCCTTGCACAGACCATCATTGATCGTGCCGTACTTTGGTATGGATCCGAAGAAAAAATCCGTCGCCTGGTTCATGTTGAAGGCTTCGAACATATCCAGAAAAGCATGGACTCGACACAGCCGACCCTGCTTTTCGCTCCCCATTTTGCCGGACTGGATGCCGCCGCAACCATTCTGTCCATGCACCTGCCCAAATCTGCCACCATGTATACGCCGGCATCGGACCCGCAGGTGGATGCCATCATGTTCAAAGGACGCGGGCGCTTTAACGATGTGACCCAGATCTCCCGCAAGCAGGGAATCCGCCCGCTGCTGCGCCTGATGCGCGATGGTGCGGTTGTGTATTACCTGCCCGATATGGATTTTGGCCGCGAAGGCGCGATCTTTGTGCCCTTCTTCGGCGTTCCTGCCGCGACCCTGCCCGCAACCGCACAGATTGCGCGAACCTGGAAAGCCAATATCATTCCTATCGTGACACGCTGGGACAAGACGACGGGCCAGTATCATACCCGTGTACTTCCCCCATTTGAGAATTTCCCCGGGCAAATGAGCCTGGAAGAGGCCACGCTTTTCTGCAACCAGCAGCTCGAAAACTGGATACGTCCTGACCCGCCTCAATACTATTGGGTACATCGCCGCTTCAAGACCCGCCCCGTCGGAGAAGAGAAATTCTACTGATTCGGTAATACCGGTGTGGTGCTGTGGCACCGGATGGGCGATAATAGCGATATTGATTTTGGAATTAACTGCAATGATCTGGTCCTTTTCAAAAATGCACGGTGCAGGCAACGACTTTGTCGTGCTCGATGGCGTTCGTCAGTCCATAGACATGACGCCTGAACGCGCGCGGGCACTGGCTCATCGCCAGTTCGGCATTGGCGCCGACCAGATCCTGCTTGTTGAAACCCCCAGCCATCCAGAGGCCGACTTCCGCTACCGCATCTTCAATGCAGACGGCAGCGAAGTTGAGCATTGTGGCAATGGTGCGCGTTGCTTTGTCCGCTTTGTGCATGAGCAGAAGCTCTCTTCGCGCAACCCGTTAAAGGCGGAAATCGCAACCGGCCTGATTGTGCTGGAAGAAGCGCCGGATGGCACCGTGTCGGTCAGCATGGGTCAAACACGTTTCGAACCCGAAGCCATCGCTTTCGACACCACAGATCTTTCCAGCAGCACAGAACACGAAGACACGCTCTGGTCACTGCCACTTGATAATGGTGACACCGCAATCCTGTCCCTGGTCGCCATATCCAATCCGCATGCCGTTCAGATCGTCAGTAATGTGGCCGATGCGCCTGTTGCCATTCAGGGCCCCCTCATTGAATCCCATCCTCGCTTCGCCCATCGGGTCAATGCGGGGTTTATGCAGATTCTGGACCCGCACACCATTCAGTTGCGTGTCTATGAAAGGGGCGCCGGCGAAACCCTGGCCTGCGGCACCGGCGCCTGCGCTGCTGTCGTGGCGGGCATTCGTCGCGGTCGCCTGCAATCGCCCGTTACCGTTCATACGCGCGGCGGTGATCTCAACATCTCGTGGGATGGCAGCAACATCACCATGCGCGGACCGGCGGTCACCGTCTTTTCAAGTGAAATCGATATTGACCGCCTGGTTGCGCAGTTCCGCAACAGCACTGCTTTATAAAGGAATACCTACATGTCTGAAGCCGTCGAGCTGACAGCAGAAACCGTCGCACAGTTCCTGCAGGACAATCCTGCATTCTTTGACGAACACGCCGATATTTTCGCCACCCTGACTGTGCCCCACCCGCACGCCAGCCGTACGTTGTCACTGGGCGAGCGTCAGATCCTGACACTGCGTACCCGCAACAAGGAGCTGGAGTGGAAACTGTCAGAGCTGTTGCATAACGCCAATTCCAACGAGGCCATCAGCGATCATGTCACCTTGTGGTGTACTCGCATGCTGGCAGAGTCAGACCCACAACGTCTGCCACAGCGTGTTGTAGACGGTCTGCGCCAGGAATTTGACATGCTCGACGTCGCCCTTCGCCTGTGGAATCTGCCTGCACTCAAAGACGAACGCTTTGCCAGCAGCGATGATATGCTGCAGGCTTACGTTGCGGGCTTGAAAAAACCATACTGTGGTCAGGAAGGCTATTTGCCTGCGCAAGACTGGTTTGACAACAAGCCCGGCTCGGTTGCCATCGTGCCGCTGGTTCATGACGATCGCAATATCGGCGTACTGGTGTTCGCCGCAGAAGGCAATGAACACTTCAAGCCAGATATGGGCACAACCTTTCTTGAGATTCTGGGCAAACTTGCCAGCGCCTGCCTGAGCCGTCTGGCATCCGCTGAATAATCCGGTCACGTGATGTAAAGGTATCGTTACGGAGTAACGCGATGTTGTTATCGACGTGACGCCATGATCAATGTGCCACTGAGATCAATGTGACATCGAGATCAACGTAACATCGTGATCAACGTGGCACCGGCCCGCGAGCGATATCTTTTTTTTACAGGCATGCCAGGGATTTTGGAAAACATCATGACACACGTCCTGCCCGAACCCATGGAGAAATGGCTGCAATACCTGGAGACCAACCAGCGTTACGCCAGCCATACCCTGTCTGCCTACCGGCGGGATCTCGCGCTGCTGGTGGCGGTGTACCCGAATGCACAACCCGAGGCACTAACCAACGCGCAAATCCGTCACGCCATCGCACGCCTGCATGCCCAGGACTATCGTCCGCGCAGCCTGGCGCGCATTCTGTCGGCATGGCGCGGCTTTTATCATTGGTGGATTCCCAAGGCCGGCGTGAAAGTCAATCCGGCGCTGGATGTCAAAACGCCCAAGATCCCGCGGTCGTTACCCAAAGCCCTGTCTGTCGAACAGACCCAGGCATTGCTGGATCATCCCACGGTATCCCTCGGAACCGAACCGGCAGACCTGCGGGATCAGGCCATGTTCGAAGTGCTCTATTCCAGCGGTCTGCGACTGGCGGAACTGGTAAGCCTGGATATTCAATACACACGCAAGGACGGATACGAGTCTGCAAGCTGGCTGAATCTGGACGAAGCCGAAGTGTCGGTCACGGGTAAAGGTGGCAAAACGCGCACGGTTCCGCTGGGACGCAGCGCGCTCGCCGCCATTGCGCAATGGCTGGAAGTGCGCCATAAACTGCTGCCGCCCGAAAGCCCAATGGCCGACCAGGCCGCCGTGTTTCTGGGTGCGCGCGGCAAGCGCATTTCGCCGCGCGTGGTGCAGTTGCAGCTAAAAAAACTCAGTCTGCGTAGCGGTGTTCCTGCCCAGGTTCATCCACACGTACTGCGTCACAGTTTCGCAAGCCACGTACTGCAGTCCGCTCAGGATCTTCGCGCCGTTCAGGAAATGCTGGGGCACGCCAATATCTCCACAACGCAAATCTATACCCGACTGGATTTCCAGCACCTGGCCGACGTCTACGACAAAGCGCATCCGCGAGCGAAAATGGACGATAAGGATTTGAAAAAGTAAGCGAGCGCTTTTGCCTTAACGGCGCCGCAACAGTCCCTGATGCTTCCCGAAAAGCATGGAAAGAATGTAGAACAGGCCGGCGGACAGAATAATGGCGCTGGATGCGGGTAGGCTGAAGTGATAAGACAGAATCAGTCCCGTATATGAGGCGAGCACACCAATGGACACAGCCAGCACCAATTGCCAGCCCAGGGTACGCCCCCAGAACCGAGCGGCGGCGGCCGGCAGCATCATCATCCCAACCACCAGCAATGTACCCATCACCTGATACCCGGCAACCAGATTGACGACCAGCAGGATCAGAAACCCGCCATGCACCAGTGATCCGTTGCCACCTTCCATCTTCAAAAACGCCGGATCCAGGCATTCGATCACCAGCGGACGGTACATCAGGGCCAGCGCCACCAATGTCACGCTAGATACGCACATAATGAAGAACAGATGCTGATCATCCAGACCCAGCACGGTTCCGAAAAGGACATGGAGCAGGTCCATATTGGAGCCTTTGAGGGAGATCAGCAGCACCCCCAGACCCAGTGAAATCAGGTAAAAAGCCGCGAAGCTGGCATCTTCTTTCAGGCCGGTGGAGCGCGCGACCGCGCCCGCCAGTACAGCCACCAGTAATCCGGTGGCCAGTCCGCCGATCAGCATGGCAGTCATTGAGACGCCTGCCAGCAGAAACGCAACCGCCACGCCAGGCAGAATCGCATGGGACATGGAATCGGCCATCAGGCTCATGCGACGCAAAATCAGGAACACACCCAACGGACCCGCGGCCAGAGAAACAAAAATCGACCCAAACAGGGCCCGACTCATGAACGTGAATTCGGCAAAGGGCGCGAACAAGGCCGCGTGCAAAGATTCCAGCATCAGAATCCTCCCAGTGCCAGGGAGCGCGCCCGCTCAAGATTGCTCTCGGTAAGGACATCAGCAGTAGGCCCCCAGGCGACGACCTGGCGCGCCAGCAGCAGGGTCTGCGGAAAACATTCGCGCACCAGTTGCGCATCGTGCAGAACCACCAGAACCGTGCGGCCTTCGCGATGCCAGCCCAGTAGGATATTCAGGAGCAGACTGCAGGTCGACTCATCCACGGCAGTAAAGGGCTCATCCAGAATCATGACCGGCGCATCGCACACGATGAGTCGCGCAAACAAGGCACGCTGCATTTGCCCGCCCGACAGATTCGAGATCAGATCCCGTGACTTTTCTGTGAGTCCCACGGTCTGCAGAGCGTCGCGAATGCGTTGCCGTTCTGCGCGATCGTAGCGTCCGAAAGCCCCGACTCGTCGCCACGCACCCATGGAAACCAGATCATGTGTGGTGATGGGGAAACTGCGGTCAATATCACTGATCTGCGGCAAAAGCGAGATGCCGCCGTCAAAGGGAGAATGAATGGTGACGCTTCCGGTGCGGGGTACCAGCTGGCCGGTCACCGCTTTGAGCAGTGTGGATTTGCCGGCACCATTGGGCCCCAGAATGGCCGTCAATGTGCCTTCCAGAAAGCGCCCCGTCACACCGGTGAGTGCGGGCACACTATTCCACGCAACGGTCACATCATCCAGCTCAATAACAGGACGACGGCCCGCTGCCTGTAGATTCGCAGCCGCTATATGGGGAGTTGATGATGCACCGGCAGGTGCAGAAGAGAAAGACATAAGTGCAGATTGAGGAAACGCAGTCAGGCGATCAGCCTGCTACGCCTCCCATCCAGCCGATAGACCAGGCAATGGCGGTCCACAAGACCAGCAACAACGCCACTACAGGCGCCAGCCGGACGAAAACGGAAGCCAGGAAGATAGTCTGCTGCGCAGGCATGGCAGTGGCCTGAGCCTGAGTACCGGTCTGGGTCCGGATATCGGCGTGGGCCTGGGCGTTGCTGCGGGCCTGAACCTGCGCTTCAGTCAGTGCAAAACCTTCTGCCGACGCCAAACCCTTTTCGGAGGGGAGCGCACAGGAGGACGCGACAAATCGATGCCCTCGCACTGATGGACAGACTCGCTTCAAACCTGCTGACAGGGTAATATTCTGCATGGCGATAAGGCCCGATAATTGTTCGATAATGCCCGCTAGGCTCGGAAGTCCTGCTGCTTTTCTAATTCCGAGCGCCCTGGAAAATGATATGTTATATCATTATATACAGAATCTGCCGCCCACATACAAAAAATGCGTGAATCCGTCAGCATTTACGCGGATGCGGTATGATTCCAGACATAACCATTAACGATATTTCCGCCCAATGACCGCCAAAACGCCCGCAGATCCGCAAGCGACGGAACACAGCCATCATCACGTTGCCCATAACCATTCGGTAGCCTACCAGCTGCTGGAAGCCATTCGCCATTGCGAAGAGCGTGGCACACGACTCACCCCGATTCGCCAGCATGTGCTGACCCTGCTGCTGGAGGCCGGTCGCAGCCTGAAGGCCTATGAACTGCTGGAAGCCATGAAGCAGCTGTACCCCCAGGCCAAACCACCCACCGTCTACCGGGCGCTGGATTTTCTGGTTGAAGAAGGACTGATCCACCGTCTGGACGCCGTAAATGCCTGGACGGCCTGTCAGGACGTGGCGGGGCATCATCACGACCTGCTGATCGTATGCACCGTCTGCGGCAAAGTTGCAGAACTGAGCGCCCCGCTGATCAGCCACCAGTTACAAGACATGATTCAGGCAGCCGGGTTCATACAGACGACCAGTGAGACAGAATTGCGCGCCATCTGCCAGGATTGCAGCCGGAAACAAAAGGAAAATG
>JAFAGQ010000119.1 GCA_023422555.1 Pseudomonadota bacterium | reverse complement strand
TGCAATTGAGAGAACGTGCAATCGTCGAAATGATGGAAGTCGCGAGTGCTGCGACGTCATAGCCTGACATAATGAGGGTGTATAGGCTTCATGGCCGTGTTCGCCTTTTACTAGAGACACTGTGGTGCATTTGAAGTGTATTGCTCGCATTATCGGCAAAAATATTATCTTGAACGAAAAAATTTTTGAATCTCGAATTAGACTGCTAAAAAATAGGGACTTAATACATATACGCCTGCTAATTTATGCAGGGTGCTTATCCTGAATAGGTACGGTGTACTGATAAGAGTTCTGACGCCCAAATGATTATGGGTGTGTTTGCCTCTAAGCTGGATTCATAAGATAAAAATTGACGCTGTTCTGGCTGTTCTGGATGCGTGCTCGGCACTTCCTCAGCCATTTAATCTGCATCATTGGGGGCAATTACGATGGACTCTACAATAAATCGCAATGGGCCGACTAGCGGCCCTTACGATCCCGGTCAAACCTCGGGGGGTACGATGACACGCATCGCATTACTGCTTATCTGGAAATCTCAGTCGATTTAACTCCTTCAATTTCCAGATCGAAATTTACAAAATTTTTTTTACTGTCAATTCAAAGATGGAACACTGAAATGGGAAATAGTTATACCGAACACAGTCGAAAACTGAGGGCAAAAACGGCGACCGAATCTACCAAGCGATTGATTGCTGCTGGCGTTATCAGGAAGTTCGCACTTCGACTCAAGACCGAATTGGCAAATGAATTTGATGCGATCGCAGAAGAGCGGGCGTTAAGTCGGCCAGAGACATTGAAGCTGCTGGTAGAGTTTTATCGCAGTCATCATCCCAAATAAAAGCGCGTAAAAAAGCCATGCCTGAAATTCAATTGACAAAACTTATCAAAAACCGGCACCGCTTATTATGAGCGACGAAACATCGCATCATCTTATGAACGTCAAAGCACAACATTTGACAGACGACAAAGAGTTGCGTCGTTTCGAAGCGGAATTTTTACAATCTGTTCGAGAGATGAGAGACAGACAGTTTGTACGCGCTGTCAGAGTCGAGGTCACTAAAGTTGATGGGCCAGAACTGGCTGTCACTGAAGTCGCAAGTGAATGCGAATCTAATAGGTGAACCTCAAATGAATGTGCCTGAAATGAATGTGCCTGAAATGAATGCGCCCGAAATGGTTCCGACTGAAATGGTTTTGGCCGAATTGTATTTCACTGATAACAAACCTGGCTCGCAGCCGGATCAATGGATTTTATTGAATGACTCTCTCGGGCAGATTACGCCAAACACGCCGGCGACAGACGCGGGAGGAGTGACTTTCTGTTGACCAGTCAAAGGAGTTTTTGGAACGGGCTGAGCCTGTGAGCCTGCAATCAGCATAATGGCAGGAATAGCGGAAATTAGACGCTTCATGGCGTTCTCCTTTGAGTACGCCGAATATTACTCTCTTTTCCCAATTTGAGGCGTAAAAACTCCAAATAAAATGCGCCGCTTTGCAGTTATTTGAAATATAAAATTTCCTGCGACCGTTGGCGATCACTCTACCTCTTCAGATGACATGGATACCGGGATTTTCTTGACAGATATTGACGATTAGTCGCTGGGTAGAGCCTGGCAAAGCAGGTTGTCGAAGAAGGTCGAAATTGTGGAGCATCGTGTTCTGGCTGAAGAGATCAGCTGCCCTGCGAAGAAAAGCAGAGGTTTTTCCTATCATGCAGGCAAATCGATTTGAAAAAGATGAAGTGACGAAGATCAATCGCGCCAATGCGATTGGCTAGAGATTTCTGCGCATTAAGCTGATATCGCCTGGCCAGAACCTGTCTAACCTACAATGAAGTTTCTTAACGGAGGCGAATATGAAACTGCTAGCTTTGCTTATCCCCGGATTATTTCTGACTGCATGCGCTCAACAATCTGTTGGTATGGCCAATCCCGCATCGGTATATTGCAAGGAAAAGGGCGGAACACTCACGATAAAGGATTCCGATAAAGGTCAAATCGGCATCTGCAAATTGCCGGATGGGACTGAAATCGAAGAGTGGGAACTCTATCGTCGCGACCATCCGCAGAAAATGTGACGATGCGATAATTCGCCTGCAATAGTAAAACGCAATTAATATTGACCTGAGATCTGAATGGATAGAGTCTATATCAGTCCCGTTGTACGCGAGGACGCTGACGAACTGATTGCTTCAAACCTGAAGAATAGGGACTATCATTCTCCCTGGGTATCTCCCTTTACTGATTTGGCAGGTTTTGACTATTGGTATTCTCGTTGTTGCGCCGGCACTGTGATCGGATTGGTCGTTCGGGAAACAACGTCCAGACAGTTGGTGGGCGTTATTAATATCAACGAAATCGTTTTGGGCTCGCTTTTCAGTGGCTATCTTGGTTATTACGGATACACGGCGTTTGCCGGAAGAGGACTCATGACCGAAGCGTTGCGTCTGACTATTCAATATGCGTTTACCGATAAAGGCCTTCATCGACTGGAAGCAAATATACAGCCGGACAACATGCAATCGTTGGCGCTAGTGCGTCGTTGTGGCTTTCAAAAAGAAGGCTTCTCGCCCAGATATTTGTTTATTAATAAAGCGTGGCGTGATCATGAACGCTGGGCGATCATTCGGGATTGAATGAGATATGGCTTGGTACTAAAAGCCCCATAGAAAGGAATAACGATGAGTACCTTGTTGTGTCTTTATATCAGTTATTCACTTCATCTTTTCTCAAATTGGAAATCAGGTTAGTCTGAACCGATGATGGTTCGCCTATTTCAAATGCCATACTTAAAAGAAATCGAGCCCAGGCCTGCAACACGTCCTTCGATCTGCGTGCCTGGCTCAATGAAGATGCAACCACTTAGAGTTCCGGTGGTTACGATTTGCCCCGGTTGCAGACCACCGCAATGATCTCTAACCACACTTGCCATGCTGGCCAGAGTAAGAAATGCATCGCCACCAGGGACATTACTATTGCCGGAGAATATCTCGTTTCCATTTGCCTTCAGCAGGACTTCCGCCTGCTCCAAACGTAGATCATTCCAATCGTCCAGAGGCACGCCGACGACCAGGCCACCATTCACCAGATTATCGGCAAGCTTCGCGGCTTGCGGCATTTCTGTGAAATTCTGCATACGACTGTCAATCAATTCCAGGGTCACAACAGGGCGCACACATTGACGCAAGGCATTTTCAAACTCGGGACCTTGCGGGGGAAGAGGACTGTCAATGGAAAATCCGATTTCCAGTTCGACACCGCATGCGCGAAGTTCCTGCTTTCGGTACTCTGCCGGGCTGGATCGCACCATTTCTGCAAAAATAGGTGCATAGATAGGCGTTTCGGTATCATTCGCACGGCCCGTCTTCCAGGCGCCGATAGCTCCCGTTTTTGCTGCGACGCGTGATTGTATGGTATAGACGTCATCAACCGTCAGTTCGGACCAGTTGCAGTCTTCAAATGACGCTGGTTTCGAATTGGCACGTGCGTTGTTCAATAAATCGGCAATCTCATTAATTAACGCTAGATTCTGATGCATGACGGTTCCTGTTGGCGAGGCAAAATGAAAGTCTCATGTGATGTTACCTGAATCCGGGTTATAGTCTACGAATTCTCATACTCGCTGACGGAGCGACGAACATGAAAGCAATCAAAATCAGCGAATTTTCCCTGAAAATCCGGAATGGCGAAACGATTCGGGTCAATGCCAATACCGGAAGCGAAGCAATAAAAAAGGTAATGAAGGCGCACGGCTGCACGCCGGACGATATTTCAGTTGTCGACGTGCGGGAAGTCACCATCAACCGCGCTCAGAAAGCCAATAACTCATAGGCAGTAGACATGAAAAAACCGCCTCCTAAAAGGCGGTTGAATAGCGGATAGAAACTGCCGTATTACAGTCGCAGATACCGTTCTTCAGAACAGCTTCCTCATATAGACACACAGCCTTAAGAAGCCAGTTTCATCAGGATCAGGCCCGCAACGATCAGCAGTGCGGCAAGAACCCGCATCGTGCTCAGCGGTTCATGCAGAAACACGATGCCCACCACAAAGGCGCCCACGGCACCGATGCCGGTCCAGACCATGTAGGCAGTACCAAGAGGAAGGGTTTTCATTGACCAGGAAAGAAGGCCAAAACTGAAGATCATGGCGACCAGGGTAAGGCTGGTGGCGCCAAGTTTGGTGAATCCTTCTGACTGCTTCATGGAGAACGCCCAGACGATCTCGAGCAGACCTGCAATGATTAATAGAAACCAGGCCATTCGGGCCTCCTTTCAAAAGCCGGGTCGTCCCGAATTGGGTTTCCTGAATGGATGGGGTCGTCCCCAAAAGTGGAAGAGTGAAGTTGTGACTCTACCGTCCCATTATAACGTCAGCAGTGCGTAAAGTTTACACAGAGGAGCTTTGATATTTAACTTTTTGAATGCCTCATTCGGTATCCGGAACTGCGCGAGCGATAAAGGATTGAATGAGTTGCAGTGTCTCTTCCTCAGCTTCGCGGTAAGGGACGTGACCGACCCCAGACAGTATTTCTGCGGTGCCACGACCTTCGGCAATGACTCTGGCATGTTCGGTGGATCCGTAGGGATCCGAGTCGCCGTGAATGGCCAGCGTGGGACAGGAGACACGGGCCAGTTCCTCACGCGCATGCCAGGTCGAAAATTCCTTGGAAAGCCAGGTCTCAGTCCATGCGTCTACAACCCATCGACTTTTTGTGCCGTGATATTTATCCAGTCGTGCCAGGTTCTCGGGTTTGGCAAAATCGTCTTTGGCCTTGCGTATACCGCTAAGGGTTAATTCCTCAACAAAAACCTGAGCGCCCATCGTAATCAGTGCATCGCACCGATCAGGATAGCTTGCGGCCGCGATCACTGCCATGGCACCGCCCACGCTGTGGCCACAGGCGATAAAGTGGTCGATCCCGAAAGCGTCCAGTAGTTTGGGAAACATGGAACTAATTTCATCATTAATAAAATCAGCCGCCAGTTTTTCAGGATGAGGATCAGAGCGGCCGAATCCGAGTCTGTCGTAGGCGATGACAGGAAGACCCGTTGCAAGGGCAAGTCTGGCTGGAAATTCTCGCCAAATGGGAATGCAGCCCAATGAATCATGCATCAGGATGATAGTGGAAGCGGCAGTGCTGCCGTGCCGGGGTGCCTGCCAGCGTTGGGCGTAGAGATTGCCCTTTTGCGTCTGAATCTCCTGGCTCTGCACGTCCAAAGGACGATCAATCGTATTTTCCATGATTATTTCATTAACACGTTATTTGGGATACGAAGCGCACCGAAGGCTGCTGGCGGTGTCAATTCGCTGGATATTATAGAGGGAATATCGATGGAATCGAAGCTTGTTCAGCTACCCGGACCGACTGAAATATTTTTGGATAAAACAAAAAATTATTATGTTTCCGGCCTTCATTCATTTGTCATACTGTTCGTTAATTTGTACCCGGGTAGTCAGGGTTGCAACTGCCCATGCTGGCCAAATATAGCTGGCAAATACGATTTCCCAATAAATCAATAACGAGGAGACTTTCTTATGTTCCAGACAAATCAACGCAGCATGGTGGCACGACTGGTTCCCTGTCTGTTGGCCAGTACCGTGCTGACAGCCTTGCCTCTGGCTGCTGCTCAGGCTGAGGGATATCCCGACAAACCGGTACGGCTGATTATTCCCTATCCTCCTGGCGGGGCCACAGATGTCATCGGGCGGATTGTTGGAAAAACGCTGGGTGACGAGATTGGTGGGCAGGTTGTCATTGAGAACCGCGGTGGGGCAGGTGGCAATATCGGCGCAGGCGAGGTGGCCAAAGCCAAGCCTGACGGATACACATTGCTGATGGGTGCGCTTACGTCCCATTCGGTCATGTCGATTCTTGAGAAGGGCAGCCTAACTTACGATCTGAAGAAAGACCTGACGCCAGCAGGCGTGGTGGGGTCCGTACCTTTGGTTGCTGTCGTTAATCCTTCTGTAAAAGTTTCAAATTTGAAAGAACTGGCCGAGAACGCGCGTGAAAATCCGGGCAAACTCAACTTTGCCTCTTCCGGCGCAGGCGCACCACAACGGATGGCAATGGAGCTCTTCAAGCAGATTGCAGGAGTGAATATTGTCCATGTTGCCTATCGTGGCAGCGGCCCGGCAATGACAGATATGGTGGGCGGGCAGGTTCAGGTAATGACGGAAACCGTGCCGGCATCCATCAGTTTTATCAAATCGGGTAAGTTGAGAGCGCTTGCTGTTCTCACGCCTGAACGAATTTCCATGCTGCCGGACGTTCCAACGGCAAAAGAACAGGGCTATGACAATTACAATGTCAGTTCCCTCTTCGGTGTCATGGCGCCTGCCGGGACACCACAGGAAGTCCTGGATAAACTCAATGCGGCGCTCATCAAAGGTCTGAGCAGCGAGGACGTGAAAAAACAATTGCTGGAGCAGGGGGTATATGCAGATCCGCTGACGATAGACAAATCCAGACAGCGGCTGGATCAGGAGATCGCGCTTTGGGATAAAGTGATCAGGGATGGCAAGATCACGACGCGTTAATGACAAATGACATCCCGCCTTGCCAGGCGTACTTTTCGGCATGGCTGGGTTATGACAAGTGGTATCGAGGAGCCATCCATATCGTGCTGCCAGTCCGGTAAATCGACATCACAAACAAGTATCAACATCCGTTATTTACAAATGAGGTAATGCAACATGTCCAGGCGCAAGCAGTCGGATAATCAGTCAGACGCACAAACGGAAGCCACCGGCCTGAAAAAAGGGCTGACCAGTTATGGCGATAATGGTTTTTCGCTGTTTCTCAGAAAGGCATTTATCAAGGGGGCGGGCTTTTCCGATTCTGCGCTGACCCGGCCGGTGATTGGCATTGCCAATACCGGCAGCGCCTACAATCCCTGTCACGGCAACATGCCGCAACTGCTGGAAGCTGTAAAGCGGGGCATCATGCTGGCCGGCGGCCTGCCACTGGACTTCCCCACGATTTCCATTCACGAGAGCTTTGCGTTTCCAACCAGCATGTATCTGCGCAATCTGATGTCCATGGATACGGAAGAAA
>JAFAGQ010000098.1 GCA_023422555.1 Pseudomonadota bacterium | reverse complement strand
ACGGAATCGAAGTCGCCAATATCGGGAATCTTGATTTCAGTTTGACTCATGTGTTTCTCCCGTCAGATCAGAACGCGGCGGAAATCCGCCAGCACTGCGGCCAGGTAGGCATTGAAGCGGGCTGCAGCAGCACCGTCAATCACACGATGGTCATAGGACAGCGACAGAGGCAGCATCAATCGTGGTGCGAACTCCTTGCCATTCCATACTGGCTGCATGGAAGAACGGGAAACACCCAGGATAGCCACTTCCGGCGCATTGATGATCGGTGTGAAATCCGTACCGCCAATACCGCCCAGCGAACTGATGGAGAAGCAGCCACCCTGCATCTGTGAGGGAGACAGTTTGCCATCACGCGCCAGTTTTGCCAGCTCCGTCATTTCCTTGGCGATCTGACTGACCGGTTTTTTATCGGCATCGCGGATCACCGGCACAACCAGGCCATTTGGCGTATCGGCCGCAAAACCGATGTGATAGTACTGTTTGAGTACCAGGTTGTCGCCGCTGAGTGAGGCATTGAACTCAGGGAACTTCTGCAAGGCGGAAACCACAGCCTTGATCAGGAATGCCAGCATCGTGAACTTGACACCCGCCTTTTCGTATTCCTTGTTCATGGATACTCGGAAGGCTTCCAGATCTGTGATATCTGCCACTTCGTTGTTGGTGACATGAGGGATCATGACCCAGTTGCGATGCAGATTTGCGCCGGAAATTTTCTTGATGCGGGAAAGTGGTTTGCTTTCCACCGGACCAAATTTCGTGAAGTCAATATTCGGCCAGTCAAGAACGCTCAAGCCACCGCCGCCCACCTGAGTGGCCGTGTTGGTAGAAGAGGTACTGGTCGCAACCGACAGGGCCGCCTTGACGAACTTGCGTACATCTTCCTGTGTAATACGCTGTTTCTCACCGGTACCGGTAATCTGCGTAAGATCCACGCCAAGCTCGCGGGCAAATTTGCGAACTGAGGGTGACGCGTGCGGCAGGCTGCGGCTTGAAACGGCGGAACCAAACGCTGCCGTGGGTGACACACGTGTCTGGCTGCTACCCGATGAAGACTGCGCAGGCGCTTTGGCCTGAGCGGCGGGTGCTCGCTCTGCCTTGTCGTCAGCAGAATCGCCCGAAGCCGACTTCTGTTCAGATGCGGGTTTCTGTGCTGCCGGTGCCTTGGCAGCGTCTTCCTTGCCTTTGCCGGCCGATTTCAGCTTGACGATGGCCGTACCTTTACTGACCTTGTCGCCGACTTTTACAAGTACCGCTTCGACCTCGCCGTCGTCTGACGACGGAATTTCCATGGAAGCCTTGTCAGATTCAACCGTGATCAGGCTTTGTTCCTGCGTCACTTTATCGCCAGGTGAAACCAGCAATTCGATCACTTCAACTTCGCTGAAATCGCCAATATCGGGAATGGTCACTTCTATCGAACCACCACCACTGCCGCCAGCGGATTGATCTGCACTGCCTTCTGTTTCGGCAGATTTATCCTTGCCGGCAGGCTGCGCAGGATCATCTGCGCCTGGTGTGCGTTCCTGAGGTTCGTCTGCGTCATCACCCGCGTCGGCTTTTTTACTGCCGCCTTCGGAGCCGGCAGATGCACCGTCATTGCTGCCCTCTTTTGCCCCTTCTGCTTCCAGTGTCAGAATGACCTTGCCTTCAGCAACTTTATCGCCAACTTTGACGGTAATATCCTTGACCACTCCAGCAGCAGACGAAGGGATTTCCATGGAAGCCTTGTCGGATTCAACCGTGATCAGGCTTTGCTCTTCGGTAATGCTATCGCCCGGCGAGACCAGCACTTCAATGACTTCGACTTCACTGAAATCGCCAATGTCCGGAACCTTGATTTCGATTACATTGCTCATGATGATCTGCCTTATGCGTGGTGAGGATTGGCTTTGTTGATGTCAATGCCATATTTCTGAATGGCTTCGCTCACTTTTGACTTCTCGATGGCGCCGTCGTCGGCCAGCGCTTTCAATGCAGCCAGCACAACGAAATGACGGTCCACTTCAAAGTGCTCACGCAGTTTGTAGCGGAAATCGGAACGACCGAATCCATCGGTACCCAGTACACGGTAAGTGCGGCCTTTTGGCATAAAGTCACGCACCTGGTCGGCAAACAGTTTCATGTAGTCGGTCGAAGCAATAATCGGACCGTCTGTGCCTTCCAGCTGTTGCGTAATGTACGGAACTTGCGGTTTGGCATCCGGATTCAGCAGATTGTGACGATCAACATCAAGACCTTCACGGCGCAGTTCGGTAAAGCTGGTGACGCTCCATACATCAGAAGAAATATTCCAGTCCTGCTGCAACAGTTCCTGCGCTTTCATGACCTCGCGCAGGATGGTGCCGGAGCCCATCAGCTGCACGTGATTTTTGCCGCCGGTGGTCGACTGCAGTTTGTACATGCCTTTGATAATGCCTTCCGCATCGCCCTCTTTCAGACCAGGCTGCGGATAGTTTTCGTTCATCAGAGTCAGGTAGTAGTACACGTTCTCCTGATCTTCCACCATGCGTTTAAGGCCATGCTGCATGATCACTGCCACTTCGTGGGCGAAGGTCGGATCGTAGCTGACGCAGTTGGGAATGGTAGAAGAAAGAATGTGACTGTGACCGTCTTCGTGCTGCAGACCTTCACCATTCAGGGTTGTACGACCTGCCGTACCACCAAGCAGGAAGCCGCGCGCCTGCATATCGCCGGCGGCCCAGGCAAGATCACCCACACGCTGGAATCCGAACATCGAATAATAGATGAAGAACGGAATCATGATGCGGTTGTTGGTCG
>JAFAGQ010000092.1 GCA_023422555.1 Pseudomonadota bacterium | reverse complement strand
GGCGGCACAGACAGGACCTATTCATGAGGCCATACGCGCGATGGGATGGCCGGTTATTGCTGCGCCGGGTGTAGAGGCGGACGATGTGATTGCCACACTGGCCGATCTGGCCGCCCGTTCTGATATCAACACCATTATATCAACTGGCGACAAGGATTTGGCGCAACTGGTCAATCCCCATATCACACTTGTGAACACCATGACCGGCGAAAAACTGGACGAGGCCGGGGTACTGGCAAAATTCGGTGTTCGTCCCGATCGCATTGTTGACTATCTCATGCTGATTGGCGATGCCGTTGATAACGTTCCTGGTGTGACCAAGGTTGGCCCGAAAACGGCAGTCAAATGGCTGACGGAATATGACAGCATTGATAATTTGGTGGCAAACGCAGATAAAATCAAGGGCGTTGCCGGGCAGAATCTGCGTGATGCGATCCCCCAGTTTGAGCTTACGCGAAATCTTATTACTGTGCGCCGTGACTGTGAACTGACCGAGTTCATGCAGGGTGTGGAAGACTTGCTTCCCAGAGCGCCGGATGTGCCTGCTCTGACTGCAATCTATGACCGCTACGGATTTCGGACCTGGCTGCGCGAACTTACCGGTGATGCCGACCGCGTACCTGAACAGGACGCCCGCGTGGCACCGAATCTGCCTGCCGCGCCCGTTGAAGTTAATTATCAGACGGTGGACACACCGGAGAAATTCGCAGATTGCCTCAAAGCGATTCAGACAGCGGAAAAGGTTGCCATTGATACTGAAACCACGTCGCTCAATCCCATGCAGGCACGACTGGTGGGGATTTCACTGGCAATTGAACCGGGCTCGGCCTGGTATATTCCGCTAGCGCACAGAGGTACCGGCGCCGGCGCCCAGTTGAATAAGGAAGACACGCTGGCGGCAATGCGCGCCTGGCTGGAAGATCCCGCGGCTCACAAGATATTGCATAACGCCAAGTACGACAGTCATATTTTCCTGAACGAAGGCATTACGCTGGCAGGTATCGAAGAAGATACCATGCTGATGGCTTACGTGCTGGAGTCCCATCGCAGTGTGGGCATGCAGGAACTGGCCCAGCGCTATCTGGGACGCACAGGAACGACCTATGAAGAAATCTGCGGCAAGGGCGCGCGCCAGATCTGTTTTGATGAAGTAGATATCGAAACCGCCACGCATTACGCCGCCGAAGATGCCGATTTCACACTGCAGCTTTACAACGCCCTGGCACCCATGGTGAAGGAACAGGAAGGCCTGCAGCGTATATATCGACTGGAAGTTCAGGTATCGCGAGTGCTTACGCTGATCGAACGCAATGGCGTGCGCATCGACGAAGCCATGCTGCGCCAGCAAAGTGCGCAGATCGGCGCCACCCTGGTTAATCTTGAGCAGAAGGCGTACGAATTGGCGGGGCAGCCCTTTAATCTGAATTCCACCAAACAGCTTGGCGAAATTCTGTTCGGCAAAATGAATCTGCCGGTGCTGCGTAAAACCCCCAAGGGTGCGCCATCGACCGATGAAGACGTGTTGACCAAACTGGCGGCCGATTATCCGCTGCCGCGTACGCTGCTGGATTATCGTGGTCTGGCGAAACTGAAATCGACCTATACCGACAAACTGCCGAAGATGATCAATCCGGATACGGGCAGGGTGCATACCGATTACGCGCAGGCTGCCGTTATTACTGGAAGGCTGGCTTCATCAGATCCGAACCTGCAGAATATTCCGGTACGCACCGAAGAAGGGCGCCGAATTCGCATGGCATTCGTGCCTTCGGATGGTGGCGTCATTGTATCGGCGGACTATTCCCAGATCGAACTGCGCGTCATGGCGCATCTGTCTGGGGATGCCAATTTGCAGCGAGCATTCAGTGACGGAGAAGATATTCACCGCGCCACGGCAGCCGAAGTGTTCGGCGTATCGCCTGAAGAAGTCAACTCGGAACAGCGACGTGCAGCCAAAGCCATCAACTTCGGCCTGATCTATGGCATGAGTGCCTTTGGTCTGGCGGCGAATCTGGGCATTACACGTGATGCTGCCCAGACCTATATTGATCGCTATTTTGCGCGCTACCCCGGGGTGGCAGAATATATGGCGCGTATCAAAAAACAGGCCTCGGCCAATGGATATGTAGAGACAGTCTTCGGGCGTCGCCTGTGGCTGCCCGACATCAATGCCAAAGGCCCACGTCGTGCCGGTGCCGAGCGTGCTGCCATCAATGCCCCCATGCAGGGGACGTCTGCAGACCTGATCAAGCTGGCCATGGTGGCCGTGCAGGACTGGCTGGAAAAAGAAAAACTGGCGTCACGCCTGGTTATGCAGGTGCATGATGAACTGGTGCTGGACGTGCCGCGCGAAGAGCAGGAGCTGGTTAGTCAGACACTGCCAGGTCTGATGTGCGATGTTGCGACCCTGGCCGTTCCTTTGGTGGCAGAAACCGGCGTTGGAAACAACTGGGAAGAGGCGCATTAAGCCGAGGCGCTGAGAAGGTGTTCCTGCCGGTAAAGGCAAATATTCGTCAGCGTGCAGCCAGCGTAACGGTGGGATTCACCGATGCGCTGGCTTTTTGATTATTGCTTCAGGCGGTCTTGCGAAGGACCAAAGCTCAGGACTGCACAACGCGGGCGCGCAGTGCGTTGATCCTGTGCTCGATGGGTGGGTGAGTAGAAAACAGGGCAGCCACGGCTCCGCCTCCGCTGATACCCGAAGATTCAAACTGCTTGGGCAATTCCCCGGGCTGCAGACCACCCAGTCTTGCCAGCGCATTGATCATGGGAGAGGCAGACCCCAGCATTTTTGCTGATCCGGCATCGGCACGATACTCGCGCTGACGCGAGAACCACGCCACGATAATCGAGGCCAGCACACCGAACGCGATTTCACAGACCAGCACCGTGATGTAATAACCCGGACCCACACCGCGCTCATTGCGAAATACGGTGCGATCAATGAAATAGCCCACGACCCGCGCCAAAAAGACCACGAAGGTATTCACCACGCCCTGAATCAGGGTGAGCGTCACCATATCGCCGTTGGCAATGTGTGCCACTTCGTGCCCCAATACGGCAGTCACTTCCTCTTCAGTCATGCTATTCAGAAGGCCGGTTGATACGGCGACCAGCGCATCATTCTTGAAAGCGCCGGTCGCAAAGGCATTCGGTTCACCTTCGTAAATGGCCACTTCAGGATGACCAACTCCGGCGCGGTCAGCCAGCTGATGAACGGTATCCACCAGCCAGTGTTCCTTCTGGCTTGCTGGCGAAGCCGGATTAATAATGTGCAGCCCCATGGTCCATTTGGCCATGGGCTTACTCATCAGCAGAGAGATAATTGCGCCCACAAAGCCCACAACAGCCGAAAAGACCAGCAGCTGACCCATATTGATGCCATTGGCATCCATATAGCGATTGACTCCCAGCAAATTAAGAGTAAAACCCAACACAACCATGACGGCGAGGTTGGTCATCAGGAAAAGAATAATACGTTTCATACAGCAGTCCTTGTTGAAAGGGTCAATTCAAATCGCGGGGTCAGAAGGGAAAAGTCAGTCTGACAGTCTGAGCTTAAAAATAGCTGAAAATTTATCCAGATCAATTATATAAGGGCATTCCCGCACTTTTACAGAGTTCTTCGCAGTAGAATGTTATTTTATTTTCAAGCGATTTCCGGATTTATCATGCAGTCATTGTGGATGTTGGTGGCTTCCCTGATGTTCGCCATTATGGGTGCCTCGGTAAAACTGGCGTCCGAACATGCTGCATCGCTGTCGCTGATCATTCTGTTCCGGGGGCTGCCCTCGGTTATTCTGCTCATCATCTGGGCACTTTCTACGCATAAGTCTCTCAAGCCCAAAAGCATTCGCCTGCATTTGATGCGCAATGTTTTCGGCGTGGGCGCCATGTGGATGGCATTTTACGGCTACAGCGTACTGCCCCTGGCTACCAGTACCAGTCTGAACTATACGTCGCCGCTGTTCATTGCCGGCTTTTTGCTTCTGTCGGGCAAAGCGAGCAATGATATCATCCGCACCCTGGCTGTCGGTATCGGCTTTGCCGGCGTACTGCTGATCCTGAGGCCCAGTATTACTGAAGACCAGTGGTTTGCCTGCGCACTGGGTTTGATGGCCGGTGCTTTCGGCGCGGTCGCCATGCTTCAGGTGCGGCAGCTGGGTACCATTGGTGAGCCCATATGGCTGACCGTGATGTACTTTTCAATCTTCGTGTCTGGCACCAGTCTGATTGGCATCAAGGCGCATGGCATTGGCAATCCCGATCTTCTGGCCTGGGTATCGCTGATTGTGGTTGGTATGTCGGGGCTTTTCGGCCAGCTGGCGCTCACACGTGCTTTTGGCTCCGGATCGCCACTGCTTTCGGCTGCGCTGCAGTACACGACCATCATCTTCTCGGCCACCATCGGTATCATTATCTGGAACAATGCGCCGGACGGACTTGCGTGGCTGGGCATGGGTATGGTCATTGTGGCGGGTCTGCTTTCCGCCTGGCGTACCCTGAGACTGGCAGAGCGGCAGAAAAAAGCGCCGGTGGTCAAGACTACGGTCTGAACGGCGCTTAAAGTGATGAACTGCGATTAATTCTGAACGGCCCTTGATTCCGGAGGGCGCCTGATTTTGTATGGCGCCTGACTCTTTGTGCGGCGCCCGATTCTACAGGCACCGCATTCATGTGAAAGGCCTGGCCTAGGCCATCAGCCGGTTATACCATTCATGGAAATGCTGCATGCCATCTTCCATAGGAGACTGGTAAGGACCCACTTCAGATGTGCCGCGGTTGTATAGGGCACGCCGGCCTGCATCCATACGCTCCGCAATTTCGTCATCTTCAATGGCGGTCTCCATATAGGCCGCCTGCTGCGCTTCAATGAAGCCGCGCTCGAACATGGCAATTTCTTCCGGGTAATAGAATTCCACCAGGTTGACGGTTTTTTGCGGACTGACCGGATAGAGCGTAGACAGCACCAGCACATGTGGATACAGCTCGATCATGTGCGTAGGGAAGTAAGTGACCCACATGGCGCCAAAATCCGGCGTTTCACCCTGACGGAAGCTGAGCAATTCGTCGTGCCATTTTTTGTATACCTCTGAACCCGGATTGGCCAGAGCCTGATGAACCCCTACGCGCTGCAGGCTGAATGTCTCTGCAAAATCCCAGGTCAGATCATCGCATGTCACAAATTTGCCCAGGCCAGGATGGAAGGGGCCGACATGATAGTCTTCCAGATAGACTTCAATGAAGGTTTTCCAGTTGTAGTTGCACTCGTGCACGATGGCGCGATCAAATACGTAGTCGGAAAAGTCAAATTCAGGGCGCGAAAAGAGGGACGCCATATCCGCTGCCGGATTGCGTGGTCCTTCGAACAACAGACCATGGCAATTGCTTAGCGGGAACTGCTGCAGGTTTTTACAGGGATTGGTGTCAAACTGTGGCGCGCCCAGCAGGGTGCCTTTGCTGTCGTAGGTCCATCTGTGCAGGGGACAGACGATGTTGCCACCGGTGCTGCGCAGATTGCCATGATTGTTGACGGTGCTGGTGACATCGCCAGCCTGTCCACCGAGCATGACTGCCTGTCTGTGACGACACACATTTGAAACCAGACTTACCTGATCGCCATTGCGTACCAGTACGCGGCCGGCCTGTTCATGTGGCAGGGTTCGCCAGTCTCCGGGTTCGGGCACCAGTTTTTCATGTCCGACGTACAGCGCAGAGGCATCGAAGATGCGGGCCTGCTCCTTTTTAAAGATATCGTCGTTGAAGTAGACGTCGACAGGAAGTTGCG
>JAFAGQ010000077.1 GCA_023422555.1 Pseudomonadota bacterium | reverse complement strand
ACTCAGATATGACTGATGTTTCAACAGCACTACTAGACGCCAAACTCGAAGCCGCTGAAGCCAGAACAGAGGCGAGGGTTGCTCGTCTTGAAACTTTAGTAGAGAACAGTATCAAATCGATGGACGAATTCAAAACGGAATTAAAAACGGAAATCAAAAAAGAATTCACCACTGAATTGAAAGAAACGCGTAAGTATCTTTCCAACCTGAAGTTGCAGGCTGCGCTTTTTTCCGTCGCGATGGCGGCCACCGTCATTTTTGGCGTCGCTGCCTTCAACAGCACCTTGCTGGCGAATATGATGAATACATACGAGATGGGCAAAGACGCACGAGAAACAATTAAGCTTGAAGTGGCATCCCAGAATAAAGAGATGACTGCCAAATATTCAGAGATGAGTGGCAAATATACAGAGATGAGTGGCAAATATTCCGAGATGAGTGGCAAATTGGACGACCTTACCAAAGCTGTGAATCAGTTGATTAGCGCTTACACCAATACAACGATTGCACCTCAGCGAGCGCCAATTCTCAATAAGTAGAACATTTCGATAAAGGCACAGCGGCAAGTGCTCGAAAATGGCTTGAAGAGAACCGAGTTAAAGAGCCTGCGCATAAAACTGTGTAAACAGTCTATCTTTAAACCCTGACAGGAAAGTTCAGCAGTCGTCACTCAACATGCAGAGCGTATTCAACTTACTATCTTCCGTAGAGAGATATTGAACACTACGATCGTGGCGAAAAGTCGCTCAGAATCTTTCCTTTCTGGATATCATTTATCGCGGCCGCTACATAATCAACCATGGGGTTTGGCAAATCAGTTAACTTGCGCCACGTGAGATCATCACATTTCTCTGGTTCATTATTCTCAATGCACCCAGTCCATGTTCTGCATTCAAAGAAGAAGCTTATGCGGTTTTGCTCGGCGTCTCGCCTCATTACACATTCAAGTTTCAAGTCGATCGCATTGACGCCAACATTTGCTTCCTCGGCAGCTTCGCGAATTGCGCACTCCTCGATAGACTCGTTGCGTTCCAGATGTCCGGCAACCAGGGAATATTGTCCATCTTTATACCCGGTATTTGCTCGTCTGAGAAATAGACATTCGTTCTGATCGTTCAAGAATAGTACATGTACGTCAACAACACTTTGCATTCGATTTGCAGACATGCGATTCCTCTATTAATTTTTAGATCGTAAATTCTTGTACACGTGCCGCCAAACTTAATTGTTCTTCATACACCCGAGCACGCAACCAGTATCCATCAGACAAGCCGAAAAAACGTGCCAATCGAAGGTCGATATCGACTGTAATTGCACGGGCTTCCTTGATGATCTCTTCGACTCGCCGTGGCGAAACCCCGATCTCTTTAGCCAACTGATTCCAGCTGATTCCCATCGGCACCAAAAACTCTTCCAACAGAATCTCACCGGGCGTCACAGAGCCAGCTATTCGTACTACTTTCATCTCACAGATACTCCAAGACTTCAACATCAAACGCACTACTGTTGCGCTGTTCAAAGGATATGCACGACTCGTCGTTAATGCAACTACTACCTCTTTTAACGGTTGAAATGGAGAAAGCCATATGCATAAAATCTGAAGCGAGATTCTAAAAAAAATTTCATTGCGTATTCCAAATTTTTTTGTACGGCACAAAACCATGTAGTGATATTGTCACACCGGTATTGGTAAAGAAATCATAGGTAATCTTGGCACGTTATCAGAAAAGTTTCATAATTCAGACATGAGCGACATCACTATTGATCTTCTCGACGCAAAACTCGAAGCCGCCGAAGCCAGAACGGAGGCAAGAGTCGCTCGTCTTGAAACTCTGGTGGAAAATAGCATCAAAAATAGTGAACGTGCGATTGCGGATTTCCGAGAGGAAAGTAAGACTACTCGGCGCACGATCGTTATCACAGGTATAAGCTCTGTTTTCGCAATCGTGTTTGGTGTAGCGGCATTTAATGCAACCTTACTTTCGAATATGCTTGATTCATTTGGGATGGGCAAAGACGCAAGAGACACAATCAAGCTTGAAGTGGCAACCCAAAATAAAGAGATGACCACCAAATATGAAGAGATGAGTGGCAAATATGAAGAGATGAGTAGCAAATATGAGGAGATGAGTGGCAAATATACAGAGATGAGTGGCAAATATACAGAGATGAGTGGCAAACTGGACGACCTTACTAAAGCGGTGAACCAGTTGATTAGCGCTCACGTGAATTCAACGATTGCACCTCACTGAACGCCAATTCTCAATAAATAGAACCTGCCCGCTGCGGCAGGTTTCACATGCGCTTGCGAAATGGACTGACTGAAGGAGCTTTAGGCTGTAGCAGTGTCTTTCGCATAAAAACTCGTCGAAAGCCGTCCTGATCGGCACGATCATAAACCTCCCAGCCGAGCTTCGAGTAGATGGCCAGGTTTTCATGCATCAGTTCATTGGTATACAGGCGCAATTCGGATATGCCTTTCTAGCCCTGATAAAAATTAGTTTGTAATCTTTTAAGCTTGACCGGGTTTAAAAAAGATATACAAATTAATAGGATAGATAGATATTGAGCCCTCTTTTATCTGTAAAGATACTAGGGGGCTTTTTATTGCTTGAAAAACGTGTAATTATTTAAATTCGTACATAGATTTTCTGTAAAATTAAAAGTCTACGTGGATTTAAAATTGTAAAGAAGTGACTTTAATGAGAATCGTAACAGTAAGCCATAGTTCTGGTGATTTGTTGCCAATACTTTTGGGTAGTGACGGTTTGCCGATTCCTTCTCCAAATGAATTTCTGTTGAGTCGAAGAAACTTAAGTACAAATGAATCGGCCAGGGTTTACTAGACACTTTTAAGCCTCACAATACTCACAGATGGAGATTATTATGAGCAAGGTCCGATTTACGGAAGAATTCAAACTCGAAGCGATAAAGCAAATCACAGAACACCA
>JAFAGQ010000365.1 GCA_023422555.1 Pseudomonadota bacterium | reverse complement strand
TACATTAACTATTCAGGAGCAAAACTATGAATAAAGATATTGCAGCCGGTAAATGGGAACAGGTCAAAGGTTCTTTGAAAGAAACCTGGGGCGAGTTGACCGACGACGATGTCGCTCAGGTTAATGGCAATGCCCAGAAGCTTGCAGGTATTCTGCAGGAAAAATATGGCAAAACGAAAGAAGAAGCAGAAAAACAGGTTGATGATTTCTGGTCTCGTCACAATTCAGATCTGTGATGAACCACAACCTCCGTACCCGGCATAGCAAATGATGTTGACATTAAGTGCACAATCTAATGTCAGGTATGGATCAGCGAGGGGATTGACCTGACCTGGATAAATATCGCATCTTCGTTAAGGTTCACATCTTTGCAAAAACTGCACCGGTATGCCCAAGGCACCATCGGTGCAGTTTTTTTATGTGTCTCTGATGAATAAAATGCTATGTCGCTAATGAATAGAACGCTATGTCTCTGATGAACAGAACTCCGGTCAACAGAATCATGCTTCGCTGATGAACAGCACAATGCCGGTGCGAACCGTCGAGTTACCCGGGTCTGGCAGATGTATGGCGGGATACTGCTGCGTATGGACGACGTTATATACATACAGTCCTTCACTTCCTTCAAAACGAACCAGCGCCTTGGCGCGGATCAGCGACGCACCAGCCTTTTCAATCAAATGTTCCAGCTCATACATAAAGGCGCGCCGCGACATGGGATCGGGTAAATCAATGACTTCTGTCCGAATCCGGGAGTGACGCTGTACGGGCTTTAGCGGACTCCCTGAATCCGCCTCATGCACATTATGGGCTTTAAGAATAGCCGCGGAAACCAGCGCCGGCCGATCCGAATGCAATCGCAAACGCCACTTTTCTGTATCGGAAATCTGCTGCAGAAATGCAGGTATTTCCATCACGGGCGTGTCCACCATCGAAGCCAGTTGCGCCGTGCAGGAAGCGACCTCTTCCTCTGAGGCCAAATCAGTTTTGGACAGGAGCAGCAAGTCTGCCAGCACAATCTGCCTTGACCATTCAATATAAGACATCTGTGATATAAAACCGGGCACATCAACAATACACAGACTGCCGTTGAAAACATAGCGCGCTTTCAGAAAAAAATCGTGATGCAAAGTAAAGCGTAACGCGGATGGATCGGCCAGGCCGCTGGTTTCGACCAGGACCTGATTAAAACGCGGTACTCGCCGCGCCAGCGCGTCTGTGAAAAGTCGCTGCAGCGTCTCGTTCAACGACCCCTGCATCTGACAGCACAGACAGCCGCCTTCAAGTAGAATAACGGAAGGCTGTACGAACGACCAGTTCGCCTGATCTATGCCCAGTTCGCCCATTTCATTTACGATCACAACCGTGTCTTTGAAAGCAGGCTGCTGCAATAGCTGGTTGATAAACTGCGTTTTGCCGCTACCCAGAAAACCGGTAATCGCAGTGACGGCAATTCGGCTCTCGGGTACAGTCTCGCTTGAAGTCATAATGGGAGTTTCAGTGTTGATCGCATTCAATGGTAGCAGGCAGTGACATCAGACGATAATAATAGTATGCAGGTAGAGCTGGTGCATTCACTGGCAGATCTGCCCGACTTTGACTGGGCTCAATGGTCAGACGGCAATCCATTTGTGTCCCCGCCGTTTCTGCGCGCCATGGAAAGTAGCGGCTGCACCAGTGAAGAGACTGGCTGGCAGCCCTGTCATCTGATTCTATACGATCAGATGCATGAACCTGCCGGATTCATGCCCATGTATCTGAAAACCCATTCCCAGGGCGAATTCGTTTTTGATATGGCATGGGCACGTGCATTCAGTCAGTATGGCCTGCAATATTATCCCAAACTGCTCTGTGCCGCGCCATTCTCTCCGGTAACGGGCCCGCGGCTGATCGGATGGGATCTGCAAGCACGGCAAATTCTGGCTCAGGCGGCCCTGGAAGTGGCCGACAGACTCAAAGTGTCGTCGGTGCATGTGCTGTTTCCCGACGCGAGAGATCTGGACGTGCTGCGCGAAGCTGGCTACATGGTCAGGGAAAGTGTGCAGTTTCACTGGAAGAACGCAGCGTATAAAAGTCTGGGCGACTTTCTGGCTACGCTGGTGTATGACAAACGCAAGAAACTGCGGCAGGATTCGCGCAAGGTGGCACAGGCGGGAATTACATTTGAATTCAAGCGCGGCAATGACATCACCAAAGACGATTTGTCATTTTTCTTTTCGTGCTATTGCAATACGTATTTCGAACGCGGTCGTGAGCCCTATCTGTCAGAAGATTTTTTCCGGCGACTGCTGGCTGAGTCGCCCGATACTGTACTTCTGGTTCTGGCGCTGCGCGATAACGTACCGGTGGCAAGTGCCATGAATATGATTGGCAACAACAAGATGTACGGGCGTTACTGGGGTGCCCGTGAATACATTCCCGGCCTGCACTTTGAAACCTGTTATCTTCAGGGAATTCGCTATTGCATTGAGCACGGTATCTCCGTTTTTGAGGGCGGCGCCCAGGGCGAACACAAGCTGTCCCGCGGCATGCTGCCGGAAGCAACGTTTTCGGCACACTGGATCGCCCGGCCTGAATTTGCCGATGCCATCCAGCGTTTTCTGGATGCCGAGACCGAGCACGTACAGGCTTATCTGGATGAATTGCAGGAGCACTCGCCCTTTAAAAAGCCGGGAGGCAATGACACGTGATATTTCGCGCAGTGAATTTGCGTGATTGTCCGGCGCTGGCACACCGGCGCTGATTATTTGTCTTCCCCGCCCTTGTCCTTGTCTTTATCTGAAACGGGGGCAAATGGAAAAGCCCCGAACATGTTGCTGGTCTGATTCTGCATTTGTTCCTGCATTTGCACAAACATGTTTTTTGACTGCTCAACGTAGTTGTTCATGACGTTATTGAGCAGAGGCGCCTGTATATTCATGAATTGCGACCACGCTTCCGCACTGAACTGCGGGTTATAGACGCCTTTGGACTGCTCTGCCAGTTTGTCCTGAATGTCCACAAAGGCCTGCATGTTCTTTTCCAGATATGAACCCATCACACCCTGCATGGCGTGACCATAAAAACGGATGATATGGGCCAGCATATTGGAACTGAACATGGGAACGCCACCGGATTCGGCTTCCAGAATAATCTGCAACAGAATACTGCGCGTCAGCTCCTCTCCGGATTTGGCATCCAGCACCTGAAAACGCACGTTGTCCAGCACCAGCTGCCTGACATCCTGCAGCGTAATATAGGTGCTGGTCTGAGTGTCATACAGCCTGCGGTTGGGATATTTCTTGATAGTCCGGACGGCGTCCGTATCAGTTGCTTTTGCCATTACCTGTTCAACCTATAGTTATCTGTCTGTGTCCGCCAGCGGACTTAACCCATGTGCAAGCCGCCGTTGACCGAGAAGTCGGCTCCGGTGGAAAAGCCGGATTCATCGGAAGCCAGCCATGACACAATGGATGCAATCTCGTCAGGGGTTCCCAGACGTCGTACCGGAATTGTTCCCACGATCTGTTCCAGAACTTCCGGACGGATCGCGCGTACCATATCGGTACCAATATAGCCTGGTGAAACGGTATTAACCGTCACGCCGCGGCTGGCCACTTCCTGGGCCAGAGCCATGGTGAAGCCGTGAATCCCGGCTTTTGCGGTGGAATAGTTGGTCTGCCCGAACTGGCCTTTCTGTCCATTGACCGAACTGATATTGATAATGCGCCCCCAGCGCTTCTCGTACATATGTTCAATGACCTGCTTGGTCACATTGAACAGACTGTTCAGGTTGGTATCCATCACGGCGCGCCAGTCGTCAATCGACATTTTGCGGAAGACGCCATCTCGGGTAATACCGGCATTATTGACCAGTACATCTATCGGACCGTGCTCGGCTTTCACTTTGTCAAAAGCCTGTACAGTAGAGTCCCAGTCGGACACATTGCCAGCTGAAGCGTAGAAGGTATATCCCTGCGCTGCCTGTTCATCGATCCATTGCTGCGCGTTCCGTTGCGGGCCGCAGCCTGCGATCACCGTAAATCCGTCCTTGTGCAGGCGCTGACAGATGGAAGTCCCGATACCTCCCATACCCCCCGTCACATATGCTATTTTTTGTGTCATTTTGAACTCCTTGAGCTACTTCAACGGTAATAAAATACTACGAATTCCATGATCATGCGCGGGTTCTGACATAGCTGCCCGGCGCCGGTGCCAGCGGTGCAAATTCCGCGCTGCCGGTTGTTGCCTTTGCCTTCACTTTGCGACCGCTGTGTCCAGCCAGCCAGGCTGCCCAGTCAGGCCACCAGCTTCCTGGAATCGATTCTGCCTGCGCCAGCCAATCCTGCGCTTCTGTTTCCTGCACCAGAGCTTCATCATTTGCCCAGTAATTGCGCTTATTTTTCGCCGGAGGGTTGATGACGCCAGCAATATGTCCGGAGGCGCCCAGAATATATCTGACGTCGCCCGACAAAAGGCGCGCTGAAGCAAACGAAGCATTCCAGGGAACAATATGATCATCCCTGGATCCGTATACATACACTGGCATGTCAATATCAGAAAGATCAACCTGTTCGGCGCAGACCTTCAATACACCAGGCTGGCAAAGCCTGTTTTCCAGATACATATTCCGGAAATACCAGGTAAAGAACGGACCAGGCAGGTTCGTGCCATCTGAATTCCAGTAAAGCAGATCAAAAGCCGCAGGGGCATTCCCTTTCAGATAGTTGCTGACAACGTAATTCCACACCAGCTCGTTGGGCCGCAAAAAGGAAAAGGTGGTTGCCAGTTCCCTGGCTGTCATCAGACCGCCGCGTCCGAGAAGCTGCTCGCGATAGGCAACATGAGCTTCGTCGACAAAGACATCCAGAATACCTGTATCTTCAAAATCCAGCAGTGTAGTCAGCAATGTGGCACTGGCTACGGGATTGTCGCCACGCGCGCGCGCCACCGCCAGCGCACTGCTGAGCATGGTTCCTCCCACACAGAAACCCAGCACATTGATCTGCTTCTGACCGGAGATCTGCTGCACGGTATCAATCGCGGTCAGAACGCCTTTTTCGATGTAGTCATCCCAGGTGGAGGCCTGGATGCCATCGGTGTCGGTCATTTGCGGATTGCGCCAGGAAATCATGAAAACCGTAAAGCCCTGGCTGACGGCGTACTCAACCAGCGAGTTACCCGATTGCAGATCAAGAATGTAATATTTGTTGATGCAGGGCGGCACCATGAGTAACGGCCGACGATAAACGGTGGGCGTTTGCGGCGCGTATTGGAGCAATTGAAACCAGGGATTTTCAAAGACCACGTCACCTGGCGTCGTTGCAAGATTGACGCCGACCTCGAACGTGGAATCATCGGTCTGGGAAATCTGACCCTTGCGAATATCGCCAAGCAGATTCAGAAACCCTTTTTGCAATGACTCGCCGCCGCTGGCGGAAAAAGCCTGCATGGCGTCCGGATTGGTCAGAAAATAATTCGCGGGCGACAAGGCATCACTCCACTGCTCCACGGAGAAACGCAGCCGCTCCCTGACGTTTTCGGGCACGTGAGCGACATCGGTCATTTTCTGCATGATTTCCGCGGAAAGCAGATAAAGATGTGCCAGCATCAGATGCTGCGGGCTGTTCTGCCATGCCTCTGCGCTGAAACGTCTGTCACGCAGTGCCGGCAGCGTACCTGCCTGCGCATCCGCTGCAATTTGCTGCCATTTCTGAAAAAACGCTTCCTGCAGCTTTTTCAGATTGTCCCCATCGGCATTGAAATCCGGCTGGGGCCACTTTGCTTTATCAGTCTTTCTGGTCACTCAGGTCTCCGGATATATCCTGGTTTGTAACTCCCGCCGGACAGACGTCCTGCAGGGCCACACGCTTTCAATAATTCTATATAAAAAATTACATTCCGTCAGACCGAATCTTCCCGATTAAGGGAAACCCTGAGCACATTTTCAGAAAGCGAGAAAGTCATGATTAAAGGACTTCCGGATCAGGGCTCCAGCCATATGACAGTTGCCATTCTGCCGGTAACGTTTTCACGCCGATAGGAATAGAAAAGGTCATTCTGACGATAGGTGCACAGGCCGCTTTGTTCGATATGCGCAATGCCAAGCCTGGAGAGTCGCCAGGCTGCAATGGCTGACAGATCTGCAAACCATTTACCCGCATTGTCGGGATGCGGCACGAAATACTCGGCCAGCGCCGGCGCCAGATCCAGAAAGGCTTCTCTGACAGGCAATCCGACTTCAAAGGCCCTGCACGAAATACCCGGTCCGATCCATGCGTAATCCGGTAGCTTACCCGAGCAGGCTTGCATTTTGTTGACAGTATTTTCAAGAACCCCGGCTGCCAGTCCCCGCCATCCCGCGTGAGCAGCGCCGACAATATTGTCTCCCGCAAAAACGACCGGAAGACAATCAGCGGTCATGATGGCCAGAACGCGTCCTGGCTCAGATGTCACGCTCGCATCATAGTCACCTTCGCTGCAAAGTAAAGCGTCAGTGCTATCGGTGAGCTCATTCTTAGCGACAGCCGCATCTGCATCGAAGACATCGGTGCCGTGAACCTGATTGAGCCATATCGGTGCCTCTGGCAGTTGCTCCGCCAGACGCTTGCGGTTTTCCCTCACAGCATCGATATCGTCTCCAACGTGCAGGCCCATATTATTGGTATCAAAGGGAGCCAGGCTGACGCCTCCCTGGCGCGTGGTACAGAAATAGCGCACCCCGGGCCAGACCTTACCCGTCACGTTAACTGGTTTCATGCCCCGCTCCACTGGATCTGTGTCAGAATCTGCTCCATATCATCAGGCCGCTCTACATCGAACTGGCGCGGGGAGTCTGTCAGCGGATCAATGAAGGTAAGCCGGCGGGCGTGCAGCATCTGCCTTGCGGCCTGTCCTATGGGTTTACCGTTGTATAGCTGATCACCCAGCAGTGGATGTCCCAGGCTGTGCATATGGACCCGGATCTGATGCGTCCTGCCCGTCTCAAGTCGGCACTGCACGTGACTGACAGCAGCCTCGTCGATATACCCGAAATTGATCCGCTGATAATGCGTAATCGCTTCTTTCGGCGCTATCGGCTGCAACGTTGACATGCGCACTGGCACATGTCGGTCCCGACCTATCGGCTGATTGACGGTTCCTGAGGCGGCAATATGACCCATGACCAGCGCTTCGTATTCCCGGCCCATGCTGCGCGCCTGCAATTGACGGACAAAATGCGTCTGCGCCACTTCAGTGCGGGCCACAACAAGCAGGCCGTCTGTGTCCTTATCCAGGCGATGTACGATGCCGGCACGCGGCACCTGGGCCAGTTCCGGATATCGGTACAGCAGGCCGTTAAGCAGCGTACCGGACCAGTTCCCTGCCCCCGGATGCGTGACCAGCCCGGCAGGTTTGTTAACTACGATCCATGCTGCGGAATCGGCCACGACGGTGAAATCCACCGGTTCAGGCGTAAATGCCTGCTGTTCGGGTGCCTGCTGCATGGTGACGCAAATCAGGTCATCTGCACCCACGTTCTGCCGGATTTTCCCCGGCACGCCATTGACCAGGACATGGCCCGCCTCTATCCAGCCCTGCAGTCGGCTGCGGGAATGTTCGGGTATCAGGCCGGCCAGCACCTTGTCCAGGCGCTCACCGGTCATGGTCATGGGCAGACGGAATTCACGCAGGTCAATGTCGGGAATTTCGTCCGTATCCTGCAATGTTGGCTCTGACATCGGTAGAAAACACTGTAAAATCATATAATGTTCTCATCATAACGCGGCAATGGTATTATCAGATTGCTTTTTGAACTTTAACTCACAGTCACTTCCAAATTATGCATAAACGTTTGCTTCGAACTTCTCTCATCGCGCTGTCCTGCCTGACCGTCGCAGGTTGCAGCAGCATGATGAATCGCGATGCTGACAAAACGGCCGGCATGTCAGCGCCCCAGTTATATCAGGAAGCTCGCGACAACGTTCGCAGTAATGACTACAAAACCGC
>JAFAGQ010000054.1 GCA_023422555.1 Pseudomonadota bacterium | reverse complement strand
ATAATCTGAACCAGTGCATGGCTCAGCAGGCTGCCTTGCAGCACGCCGTTTATGCGCTGCTGGCCAACGTCACGGATAAAGCGGCCGTGCGTGATTCGCTCAATGTCTGTGCCGGCAGTTTCCTGGAAGCCCAGGAGTCATTGGGCCTGCCGGACGATATGATTGAAACCTACCAGGATGAGATCAACGAACTGCTGGACACGCTCTCTGATGATGTCGAGCAGGAGCAGGAAGCTGTCTGGGTGGGCGAAGGCGGCAATAGCCAGATGCTGGACACCGGCAAAATGCAGGACGAAGAGCAGTAAAGTCAGCTGAAACGGACGGGCTTTGCTGATTGCTACTTGCTGCAACGGCGTAGTGGTTCGACCGTTTCCAGGAAAGCAGCATCAGATCCGGAAACGCGGCATCGGAGGCTCGTTGCTTTTCCTGGCGCTTAACGCTTTTAACGGAGTACGTGGCGTGCTGTGAGACAAGTCTGTCGCGTCTCGTATTCCAGCTACGCCACGGCCTCCCTTTATTGTGCTTCTGCTATACGGATCAGTTCTGCACCATCCGATACCTGATCACCCACGGCAAAGAAAACTTCTTCAACCACGCCGTCGGCGGGCGCATTGATGCCGTGTTCCATTTTCATGGCTTCCATCACCATCAGTGCATCCCCTTTCTTCACGGTATCTCCCGCCTTGACCGACAGCGAAATGATTTTGCCGGGCATGGGGGCGGTCAGATTGCCGCCGTGTTCCGTGCCTTCATCCGCAGCATGTCTGAGTAAATCGGGGAGCCCGAATACGCGTGTGCCGCCGGTTTCGGCATTACCGAAAAGCCAGGCCTGTTCATCTTCACGGACAACAATGGCGCGGTAATTGCGACCCTCCAGATTAACCTGGGTTTGCCAGCCGTCACCGTCCTGTTCGGAAGACCAGGTAATCGGGTAGTCGCGATCCTGATGCGTGAGCTGCCACTGTCCGCCTTCACGGCGCAGACCGATGTTGTGCGAGATATCGCCGTCCTGAAGCTGCAGGTTCTGTTGATAAAGACCTGCCAGGCGCCATCCATCGGTATTGTCCCAAGGATCGGCGGTCTGGCTTTTGCCATTACGCGCATTGCCGGTCTGCCCCTGCGCGCTGATCCAGGTAGCCGCCACGCAGGCCAGTGCCGCCAGCGGCGCTTCGGTATGTTCGGGCAGCAGCTGCTCGCGATTCTTTTCGATCAGGCCCGTATCCAGGTCTGCCGTTGCGAACGCGCTGTTTTCCATGAGCCGGCCCAGGAACGCCACATTGGTTCTGACTCCCACCACCTGGGTTTGCGCCAGGGCAGCGTGCATACGTGCAATAGCCTGCTCGCGGTTTTCTCCCCGGACAATCAGCTTGGCAATCATGGGGTCGTAGTATGGCGAAATGGTGTCGCCTTCCCGCACGCCGCCGTCAACCCGTACATCACCATTGCGGAATGTGACGTGCTCGGGCAGACGCAGGTGCTGTATGGTGCCGATAGATGGTAGAAAGCCGTTTTCGGGATTCTCTGCATACAGCCGGGCCTCGATCGCATGTCCTTTCATGGTCAGCTGATCCTGAGCCAATGGAAGAGGTTGTCCGCAGGCAACCCGCAACTGCCATTCAACCAGATCCAGTCCGGTAATCATCTCAGTGACAGGGTGTTCGACCTGCAGTCGGGTATTCATTTCCATGAAGTAGAAGCGACCATCGGGTTCGGCAATGAATTCCACCGTACCGGCACCCACATAGCCCACGGCTTTGGCTGCCGACACGGCGGCTTCGCCCATTTCGCGGCGGCGTTCCGGCGTCATGCCCGGTGCGGGTGCTTCTTCAATCACTTTCTGGTGACGACGCTGCACCGAGCAGTCGCGCTCGAACAGGTAAACAGCATTCCCTTGGGTATCGGCAAAGACCTGGATTTCAATATGTCGTGGCTTGGTCAGATAGCGCTCGATCAGTACCATATCGTCGCCAAAGCTGCTGATGGCCTCGCGCTTGCACGATGCCAGCGCCGCCGCGAACTCTTCGCTGCTGTTGACGACGCGCATGCCTTTGCCACCGCCGCCAGCACTGGCCTTGATCAGCACAGGATAACCGATGCGGTCTGCTTCCTTGTGCAATAGTTCGGGATCCTGGTCCTTGCCGTGGTAGCCAGGAACCAGCGGGACGCCCGCTTCTTCCATGAGTGCTTTCGCGGCCGATTTGCTGCCCATGGCCGCAATGGCCGATACCGGTGGCCCAATGAAGGTAATGCCGGCCTGTTCGCAGGCCTGGGCAAATCCTTCGTTTTCTGACAGAAAGCCATAGCCTGGATGAACTGCCTGGGCGCCTGTGGCGCGTGCGGCATTCAGAATCACATCACCCAGCAGGTAGCTGGCGCGGGGTTCGGCGGCACCGATATGGACGGACTCGTCGCAGGCCTGCACGTGCGCAGCATTGGCATCGGCGTCGGAATAGACCGCGACTGTGCGGATGCCCATACGACGCGCAGTGGCGGCGATGCGGCAGGCGATTTCGCCGCGATTGGCAATAAGAATCTTGTGAAACATGTTCTGGTCTCCGGTCAGATGCGGAACACGCCGAAACGGGTGTCTTCTATCGGGGCGTTCAGGGCGGCTGACAGGCTCAGCGCCAGAACGCGACGGGTATCGGCGGGCTGGATGATTCCGTCATCCCACAATCTTGCTGTTGCGTAATAAGGATGGCCTTCGCGCTCATACTGCTCGCGTATCGGGGCCTTGAACTGCTCTTCTTCTTCGGCGCTCCAACTGCCGCCGCGGGCTTCAATGCCATCGCGACGTACGGTGGACAGCACGCTGGCCGCCTGTTCTCCGCCCATGACGGAGATACGGGCGTTGGGCCACATGAACAGCATGCGCGGATTGAATGCGCGGCCGCACATACCATAGTTGCCCGCACCAAAGGATCCGCCGATCAGCACGGTGATTTTAGGTACCGAAGCGGTTGATACTGCAGTGACCATTTTGGCGCCGTGGCGTGCAATGCCTTCGTTCTCGTACTTGCGCCCGACCATGAAGCCAGTGATGTTCTGCAGGAATATGAGTGGAATTTTGCGCTGACAGCACAGCTCGATAAAATGCGCGCCTTTCTGGGCCGCTTCGGAAAACAGGATACCGTTATTGGCAATGATGCCTACCGGCATGCCATGCAGATGCGCAAAGCCGGTCACCAGTGTGGTACCAAAGCGCGCCTTGAATTCATCGAATTCGGAGCCGTCCACGATGCGGGCGATGACTTCACGAACGTCATAAGGCTTGCGCGTATCGGCCGGAATAATGCCATTGAGTTCAGCGGCATCGTACAGGGGTTCGCGTACCGGCTGCAGTTTCAGTGGTATGTCTTTTTTGATGTTCAGGCGGGCAACAGTGTCACGGGCCAGTTGCAGCGCGTGCATATCACTGTTGGCCAGATGATCGACCACACCAGACAGGCGGGTATGGACATCGCCACCGCCCAGGTCTTCTGCCGTCACCACTTCGCCTGTTGCGGCTTTCACCAGCGGCGGGCCACCCAGAAAAATTGTGCCCTGATTTTTGACGATGATGGATTCATCGCTCATGGCGGGAACGTAGGCGCCACCGGCGGTACACGATCCCATGACAACGGCAATCTGTGCAATACCCATGGATGACATGACGGCCTGGTTGTAGAAAATGCGGCCGAAATGATCGCGATCCGGAAACACCATGTCCTGGCGTGGCAGATTGGCGCCGCCGGAATCGACCAGGTAAATGCAGGGCAGGCGGTTCTGCTGGGCGATTTCCTGAGCGCGCAAATGTTTCTTCACTGTCAGGGGATAATAGGTTCCCCCTTTGACCGTGGCGTCATTGCACACGATGACGCATTCAATACCGTTGACCCGACCTATGCCCGTGATAATGCCGGCGCCGGGCGCTTCGTTGTCGTACATATCGTGAGCCGCCATGGGAGACAGCTCCAGAAATGCGGTACCCGGGTCCAGCAGGCGTTCTACCCGTTCTCGAGGCAGCAGCTTGCCGCGCGCCACATGCTTGGCTCTCGCGCTTTCACTGCCACCGAGAGCGGTTTTTTTTAGATGCTGCAGCAGGTCGTCGATCTGTTGCTGCATGGCCTGGGCGTTTTCCAGGAAGGACGCGGAGCGGGCATTGATTTTTGAAGTAATTACGGGCATAAATCGTGTCCATGCAAAGGGCCGGCAGCATCACGCAGCAGGGCGTGATCTGCAGGGAATAACGGTTTCAGATGAACCGCGCCGGCCCAGACACCCTCCGGCAGCGGTTCAGCGGGGTCAGATCATTTCAACAGCAAGGGCAACAGCTTCACCGCCGCCAATGCACAGGGTGGCGACGCCGCGTTTGCCTTTGGTTTTGCGCAGCGCACCCAGCAGCGTTGTCAGGATACGCGCACCGGATGCACCAATGGGGTGTCCCAGGGCGGTTGCGCCTCCGTGGATATTCACTTTGGCGTGATCCAGATCCAGCTCTTTCATGGCAGCCATGGTCACTACTGCGAAAGCTTCATTGATTTCGAAAAGATCAACGTCGTCTTTGCTCCATGAAAGTTTTTCCAGCAGTTTCTTGATGGCACCCACGGGGGCGGTCGTAAACCACTCTGGCTCGTGCGAATGCTGGGAATGGCCCACGATGCGGGCCAGCGGTGTGGCGCCCAGTTTTTTCGCTGTGGATTCACGCATGATGACCAGCGCGGCGGCGCCATCGGAAATGGAAGAGGAATTGGCCGCGGTCACAGAGCCGTCTTTCTTGAAGGCAGGCTTGAGGGAAGGAATTTTCTCGGGTTTGGCTTTGCCTGGAGACTCGTCGGTATCCACGACCGTGTCGCCGCCACGGCCTTTGACGGTGACGGGGGCGATTTCCCATTCAAAGCTGCCATCCTGGATGGCAGCATTGGCGCGTTTAAGCGATTCAATGGAAAAGGCGTCCTGCTCTTCGCGGGTAAAGGTGTATTTGTCTGCGCATTGCTCGGCGAATACACCCATGGCAGTACCCCGTGCGTAGGCATCTTCCAGACCATCAAGCGCCATATGGTCGTAAACGGTGGAGTGGCCGTAGCGGTAGCCCTGGCGTCCTTTGAGCAGCAGATACGGCGCATTGCTCATGCTTTCCTGTCCGCCAGCCACAACTACATCGGCACTGCCTGCCAGCAGCAGGTCATGCGCGAGCATGGCGGCTTTCAGGCCTGAGCCGCAAACCTTGTGAATGGTTGTGCAGGCAACGCTCTTGGGCAGTCCGCCACCGAGAGCGGCCTGACGGGCAGGCGCCTGTCCCTGGCCGGCCTGCAGTACATTGCCCATGATCACTTCCTGGACATCATCGGGCTTGATACCGGCGCGCTCTACAGCGGCGCGGATGGCAGTGGCTCCCAGTTCATGCGCGGCAAGCCCGGACAGGCTGCCCATCATGGAGCCCATGGGAGTACGGGCTGCAGAAACGATTACGATAGGAT
>JAFAGQ010000408.1 GCA_023422555.1 Pseudomonadota bacterium | reverse complement strand
ACAATGATATCGGCCAGAGAGTCCTGCGCCTTCTTCATGTTTTCCTGCATTTGCTGGGCCTGCTTCATCAGACCGGCCAGTTGGTTTTTCATCATAATCAACAAATTCCTATAAAGCGCAAATTATTGCGATTGACATCAAGAGCTTTTTTGCCCGTAAGGCTCGATGCTGCCGGGCACGATTCTGGCACCCAGATCAGCAATCAGTGTATTAATAAATTGATTTTCCTGCACGGCTTTTTCCACGCTTTTCTGCAAGGCTTCCCGTTCCGCCTGCTCAACAGCATGTAAGGTTGCGTCACCGGTCTGACCAAAGACCATATCCACGCGAACCACCTCATGGAAATACTCTGACAGTGCCGTCTCCAGTTTGATCTTGGAATTCAGATCGTTCTGGCCTTTGACCGGAATGCGCAGCGTAATTTTATTGCGTTGCTGACCCATCCATTCAGAACGGCGGGCCATTTCTGCGGCATAGCCGTTAAGCGGCAGCTCAGCCACCAGCTGCACCCATTCGCGAGCGTTCATCGCGGACAGTGGCCGACGCGCCTGTGCATCATCATGGGTTGGGACCCAGGTCTGATCCACTGTGTCGACGGGATTTTCGACGGGAACAATATCACCTTCGTCATCGGTTTGCCCCACAAGTCCCGCGGCCTCCCAGTCAGGAGGAATATCTTCCCAGACAGGCGGGCCGGATGAGTCGCCGGTTTCAACGGCTTGATTATTCGCTTGGGCGGCGCGGGCATCATTGGCTTCGACGGGTTGATTGTTCGCCCTCAGCTCCTGTGTATTGACTTCAGGGGCCTTCAGCCTGGTTTCAACGGCCTGCGAATGATCGCGACGCTCGTCGCGCGATTCATCACGTTCGAAATTATCAGGGTTAGCATTTTCGGCCACGCTCTGGGCCTTCGCCGGGTCATCGACCTGTTGATCGCCCTGCTCGTCGAGCTTTTCGGCAGTGACCGTCGCCGTCATCGCAGGTGCCGACATTGCAGGCGCAGAAACTGTAGGTGTCGCCACTGCGGAAACCGTACCCTCGTACCCGTTAACCGGTGTGGAAGGTTCATCTTCCCAAGCGGGACGCTCCTGTGCTGAATTCGATACTGGTTTCAGCGGCGGCACAATAATGGGTTCGGGTTGCGGTGCCAGCTTGACCGGCAGCGCATCCTCACGCGCCACGACCTCTCGGGTCTGGATGTCAGATGCAATGACCTGGGCAGCATTCTGCCCGGCGTCATCATTCAGATTTTTTTTTTGTAGCTCTGGACTGTCGGGGCTGGATGCCGCGGAAACGGCTGGTTCCTGATGATCCGACGATGCATCCGCAGTCTTCGACGTTGCCGCGTCTTCTGATTTCGCGGTTCCCGCCTGATTTCCATTGGAAGATGAAGATGGCGATTTTTCGTGGGCAGTGGAACTGTCCTGCGATGGCATGGCTTTCTCTGCGGAATCAGCGACCGCTGCTACCGGTGCCTTATTTTCAGCAGCCGCATTGCCACCGCCAGCATGCCATTCACTCACCGTGCTTTGTGCCGGTTCCGAAGTAATCAGCGACAGCATGCGCAGGCAGGTCATCACAAAGCCGGCGTATTCGTCGGGCGACAGCGCGAGTTCATTGCGTCCATGCACCGCAATGCTGTAGAAAAGCTGCAAGGTATCAGGATGGCAGGTACGCGCAAGACGCACGATGTCGTCCTGCAGAACGGCCTCGGTCAACGCGGTGCCCGGCAACCGCTGCTCAATCGCAATCTGCGAGAGCAATACGGCAAGGTCGGCCAGCGCGCCGCTGAACGAGTAGCCGCGTTCATATAATTCATTTGCAATATCCAGCACACCTTGCGCAGAGCCCTGATTCAGTGAATCGAGGAGCCGCACCAAAAACCGCTGGTCTATGGTGCCCAGCATATCGCGCACGGCTTCACCCGTGATATTGGAGCCGCTGAATGCAATCGCCTGGTCGGTCAGAGACAGGGCATCACGCATGGAGCCCGACGCTGCCTGGGCAATCTGACGCAGACCTGGTATTTCAAATTCCACGCCCTCTTCTGTCAGCACATGATTCAGGTGCGAGACGATGGCGTCTGGCGGCATCTGTTTCAGATTGAACTGCAGGCAGCGCGACAGCACCGTGACCGGCATTTTTTGCGGGTCTGTGGTGGCAAGAATGAATTTGATATGAGGAGGCGGCTCTTCCAGCGTTTTGAGCATGGCGTTGAACGCATGCCCGGAAAGCATGTGCACCTCGTCAATCATGTAGATTTTGTATCGACCTGAACTGGGTGCATAGACAGCCTGCTCCAGCAGCTGCGTCATTTCTTCGACACGCCGGTTGGACGCCGCGTCAAATTCCAGATAATCCACGAAACGGCCTTCGTCGATTTCCACACAGGCACGACATACGCCGCAGGGTTTGGACGTAATGCCAGTTTCGCAGTTGAGGGATTTTGCCAGTATGCGAGAGAGGGTTGTCTTACCAACCCCTCGTGTGCCCGTGAACAGCCAGGCGTGGTGAAGACGCTGGGTGTCGAGCGCATTGGTTAGCGCACGGACCACGTGGTCCTGGCCAACAAGCGTTTCGAAGGAGCGAGGACGCCACTTACGGGCAAGGACAAGATAGCTCATACCGTATATTTTATCCCAGAAAAAACAAACGCCACCACTAGGGTGACGTTTGTTCGTGAATGCAGGGGGTGAGCCTTACTTCGGCACTGAACCTGAACGACTATGGCTGCTTCGTTCCCGACCTGACCAGTTTCACCGCCGGCCCATGCGAAGGGACCCACCGCTTTGCATTTTAGCAAGTTTCCTCTTTCTTGTGGGGAATTTACACCAGTGCATCAGAGAGAGAAAAATCCATGGTGATCCAGTCCCCGGTATCCAGAGCGAAAATGGCCGCGCTGGCCTTACGTCCATCAAAACGGGTCAGCCGCTCGCAGTACCCCTGCAACTGCAGCCCATAAGCTTGCCGCATCCGGTTTTCAAAGGCATCCTGCGCTTCGTGCTCATGCCGCGAACCTGTTTTGAAATCCACCACCAGCCAGCCGGAATCGGTTGAAATGGCGACATCTACAATCAGCAGCTTGCCATCGACATCGGTCAGCTCCCATTCCTGCCGGCTTTGCTCATGGGACAGTATCCACTGCCCTTTTTCCGAATTCAGACAGCGGCGCAGCAAGGTATGCACACGTTGTGCACCCTCACGGGCCTGCACTTCGCGCAACCCTTCGCTCTCCAGCTGCCGCAGGATAATGGGCACGGCGCGATCCAGTCGCGCTTCGTCCCAGCCGTGCATCCGATCCTGACCGATTCGGGCGAGCCAGGCATGGGTCACGATCCCGATGCTGGCTTCGAACTTATCGTCAAACTGCCAGCCCGTGCCTGCTGGCATCGCAGGCGTCGTTACAGCCCGCGGCGGTGGGAGCGTCGCAAATTCTGAGGCCGCAATGCGGGTCAGATCCGTGCCCCTGACAGCTGGCTCGATCTCGGCTCCGGATTGTTCCTCGGCCTCGCTACTGCCCTGCTCGGGATGCGTAAAGGTAAAGAGTGAAAAGAGACGGGATAGCAAGGAGCCATTAGGCGGCGTGGAAACTTCGCCCTGCTTGCAACTAATGTGCGAGACCAGATGCAATCGTTGCCGCGCGCGCGTGGCCGCGACATAGAGCAACCGATCCAGCTCAAATTCGCTGCGTCTTTTCTCCATGGCGCCCAGCATGGCCGAAAGTTTGTCCGTCTCTTCTGCTGCCTTGGGTTTGATTGGCCCCATGAGCAAACGATTCTGACTGCGTTCAAATCGCAGTAGCGGAGCGGTATCGCCCCTGGGTCGGCGGTGCAGGCCGTAAAGAATAACCTCTTCAAACTCCAGCCCTTTGGATTTGTGCATGGTCATGATTTCAACCGCAGCTTCCTGAGTCACCGCAGCGGAATAGAGTCGCTCAAGTGATTCTTCCAGATCGGAAGGATTCAGGTCACCATAAGGCGCAAGCTGATCCAGAAGTTCAAACACCGCCTGAAAATCAGCGAAAGCGGTATCTGAACTGTAGACGCGATAGCCGCCCAGCGCCCGCCAGACTGATTCAACGTGCGAAGAAAATGAAACGTCGGTAGTCAGATAACTGCGATCCAGCAATATGCTGGCGCAATGCTGCAGACGTTGCCACTGCTCACCCAGCATCGGTTTGAATTCTTCCGGTTTGTTCAGCACCGCGCGCAAACGATGGGGTATGGTCTCTGGCCTATCTCCAAAAAGTTGTGTAAGGGCAGCCAGCGTCAGTCCGCAAACCGGCGAGCGCAAAACCGAGAGCCAGGCGACCCGGTCTGCAGGGTGTGCAAGCGCGCGAATTACCTGTATCAGATCGATAACTGATTGTTCTTCGCGTATGGGATTGAGTTCCACCGCTCGCACAGGAATATGATGACGCTGCATCAGTTGCAGCAGTTCGCCCAAGTGAGATCTGGCCTTGACCAGAATGGCTACCGGATGATCGCTGTCCGGATGCGCTTCCAGCGCCGCACGCACGAGCGCAACCGTTTGCGCTTCGGCCTGCTGTCGGGCTTCTCGCGGATCCTGACCTTCAAGTTCATAGACAGGATGAAACGCGACTGCGGGATCGAGCTGTGCCGGGTTGAATGCAACCGAGTCGGTATACCGGATTGCACCCAGTTGCGGATCGTCGTCCTTAGGAAAAACCTGGCTAAACGATTGGTTCACCCAGTCGACCACCCCGGCCTGGGAGCGGAAGTTTTCTGTCAGCGTCAATTTTTCAAGCGGCAGGTCGTTGATCCCGGTTCTGGCCACTTCCAGGAAAAGGCCAACGTCGGCTTTTCGAAAGCGATAAATGGACTGCATGGGATCGCCCACCAGAAAAAGGGTTCGTCCATCTCCGGAATACCAGCCCAGCGTCAGCTTTTCAATCAGCTGAATCTGGATTTGACTGGTGTCCTGAAACTCATCGATCAGGATATGAGAAATGCGTGCGTCCAGCTTGAGCAGCATATCCGATGGGTCATCGGTACTGCCAAGCGCCATGGCTGCCCTTTCCGCGATCTCGATGAAGTCGACCTGTTTTTCTTCCCGGAACACAAGCGTGAGCTCAGCGGCGGCCAGCTTAAGGATACGGAGAAGTGAGCGGATGATTTTATACTGGCGTTCGCTTAGCACTTCTGTGGGCAGCGTTGCCGCTTCGGCCAGCGGCGCAATCCATGGTGCGCCATTATCACTCCAGGCCTTGAGCCATTCTTCCATGTCCAGCTTATGTGCGCTTTTTGGCGGAAAGCCTTCTTTGACTGTCAATCGCTTGCGCACACTTCCGCCACCTGTGAGCAGCAAACGAGAGAGCGCCTGCCACTGTGGTAACGCTTCTACTGCACTGACAAACGGCGAGCCGTCCCAGTCGAGCAGCGCCTCGAAAAGACGGATATCTGCCTCAGCCTGGACAGCTGCCGCCTGCCGGGCAATGGGCGCCAGCTGGCTGGCGTATCCGGCGGGCATCACTTCAGCCAGACGCTGAAGTTTCTGCTCCATGACGTCCTGTAGCGCAGCCCGCAATTGAACCATTGCCGACTCAGGATCGGCCGTTTCCTGCAACCATTGATCCCGGCGCCCCAGCATGTCTACAACCAGTCTTTCTACCGAGGCCAGATCAATGTCCATGTGACGCAGAACGTCCTGAACGCTTTCTTCGTGATCGACATGCTCCAGCATTCTCCTTGCCGCCTGCAGATAGAGCTGTCCGGGATTGTCGGCAATGGCAGGCATGCCGCCCATGGCCGACATCCAGGGCATGGAGCGAACCAGCTGAGCGCAGAATGCATCAATGGTGCGTACTTTGAGCCTTGCGGGATGATTCAGCAGATCCC
>JAFAGQ010000376.1 GCA_023422555.1 Pseudomonadota bacterium | reverse complement strand
TATGTCCTTCGGACACGGTGTAAAAGCCGGTAATGCAATTGAATACCGTGGTCTTGCCGGCACCGTTAGGACCGATTAGCGCGGTGATGGAGCCCTTGCGGACATCAAAACTCACATCGTTGTTGGCAATAATGCCCCCGAAACGACGGGTCAGGTGCTGAACGGACAGCAGGGTGTCCTGTGCGACTTGTTCAACCATCATGCCACCTCGCTTTTTCTGAACACGGAACGCTTGGGTCGCAGCAACCCGTTAGGCCGCCAGATCATCATGAGGATCATGAGCAGGCCAAAGAGCAGCACGCGATAGCCGGCGAATTCACGCAGGAATTCGGGCAGCAGGGTCAGCGTGAACGCGGCGATGATCACGCCGATAGATGACCCCATGCCGCCCAGAACCACAATGGACAGAATCAGGACCGATTCAAAAAAGTTGAACGATTGCGGACTGATAAAGCCCTGAGCCGTAGCAAAGAAGACACCGGCAATGCCGCCCGTCAGTGCTCCCAGCATGAAGGCGGACAGTTTGACCGTCACGTGATTGATACCGAGTGAGCGGCAGGCGATTTCATCCTCGCGCAAGGCTTCCCAGGAGCGGCCTATCGGCATGACGCGCAGTTGCGTGAAGAAGCGCAGCACGATCATGCTGATGATAAACAGCAGCAGATAGACGAACAGATATCGGTACTCTCCGCTATACGGTAATCCGAAGAACTCATGGAACGGCACCGCATCGCCACGAGCCCGACGGATAAACTCCAGATTGAAGATGGTGGGCGCCGGCACCGATGCACCATTGGGGCCACCGGTAAAGCTGATCCAGTTGACCAGCACCAGCCTGATGATTTCCCCGAAACCCAGGGTCACAATGGCCAGATAGTCTCCATGCATTTTGAGCACCGGAAAGCCCAGCAGCCCGCCGCAAAGCGCAGCCAGCAAGGGAGCCAGAATGAGCGCGGTCCAGAAACCGATACCCAGGTACTGTGCACCCAGTGCCAGGAAATAGGCGCCCACGGCATAGAAGGCCACAAAACCCAGATCCAGCAGACCCGCCAGGCCGACCACGATGTTCAGACCCAGTCCCAGCAGCACATAGACCATGGCCAGCGTCAGGTTGTTCATCCAGCTTTTACTAAACCAGCCGAAGTAGAAGAAAACCAATGGAAGGATCAGCCCCACCAGGAACAGCACCGGCAGTGCCCCTTTCCAGGGATGCTTTTTGCCGCGGCGTTTGGGTATCCGCACGCCGACCGCAATCATCACGAACAGCACCACCAGCACCAGTGCAATCCCGGCACCGCGGTAGATGATGCCGGTCAGTCCGAGTGCCAGAAACAGCAGCATCAGGGCGCCGCCAATCAGCAGGACACGCGCCAGGCGCTTGCCGCCATCGGCATATTCGTCTTCGACCTCTACGCCATGTTCGGTCTTGATAAAGTTCTGAATAAAATTCTGTCCGGCCTGTGTCTGCGCGCCGATGGAAACAAAGAAGCGCACAACCGCAACCAGCGCACCAATGGACAGACCGTTAAGAAAAAACGGAGAACGGAACCAGTCCAGTTCAAAGGTGTACTGCTTAAGCATGAAGTTGGTAATCGGACTGAATACCAGCATCGTGAGAATGCCCGCCACCAGCGCGTCGCGCAGGGAATGACCGAAATCGATTTGAGAAGTTTGCGCGGTACTCATTACACTTTCTCCACGGCAGGCCGGCCAAGCAGGCCACTCGGTTTGAAAATCAGCACCAGCACCAGCACACTGAAGGAAAACACATCTTTGTAATCACTGCTGACGAAGCCGGCAAACAGCGATTCAAGAATCCCCAGGATCAGTCCGCCCAGCATGGCACCCGGCAAGGAACCAATACCGCCCAGCACGGCAGCGCTGAACGCCTTGATGCCCAGGATGAAGCCGATATGAAAATCAAAGGATCCATAATTGAACGTGACCAGCTCACCGGCAACTGCTGCCATGACAGAACCGATTACAAACACAGTTGAAATAATCCGCATTGTGTTGATGCCCAGAATGGTGGCCATCTTGCGATCCTGTTCCACCGCACGGCATTGTCTGCCCAGACTGGTTTTCTGGATGATCCAGGTCAGAATCATCATGGCGATAAAGCTGACCACCACGATCAGCAGGTCAATATAGCGAATCTGGAAAAAACCGGCATCAGAGCCAATGGTAAAGCCGCCCTGGATCACGGAAGGCACACCCTGCACATAGGGGCCCTGGCTGACCTGCACATAATTTTGCAGCAGCAGGGATACGCCGATTGCCGTAATCAGCGGAGCCAGACGATTGGTGGTACGCAGCGGACGATAGACCGTACGCTCGATATACCAGCCATAAAGCCCGGTGATGAACATCGTGACCATCAGGGTGAGAAGAAGAGACAGCGCGATGGAGTCGATGCCAAGAAATGTGAATACGGCAAATGCGATTGCAGTGATATAGGCACTGATCATATAAATTTCGCCGTGCGCGAAATTGATCATGCCGATGATGCCATAAACCATGGTGTAGCCAATCGCAATCAAACCGTAAATTGCGCCTAGCGTAACGCCATTTACCAATTGCTGGCCCAGGATGTACCAATCCATGTTTATACCTTTTCAGGGTGAATACAAGGGCTCGGCGTTTTGCAGAAAAACCGCCTCAAGCTTGCCGGGGGAACGTATTGCGGGAGCCAGTGACAGCGTGCCACGCAGGGCAGCACGCTGTTTTGTCCAGACCTTATTTGTTGTACTGAACGTACTTGCCGTCTTTATCCCAGACGTACAGGACGAAATCGTTGGATTTCAGATCACCTTTTTCATCCCAGCCTTTATTGCCGGTGACGGTAGGAACAGGATTGGCTTTGAGCCAGTCAGCCAGTTTGGCACCGTCTGTGACGTCCTTGTTGGCAGCCAGCGCAGCGGCCACTGCCTGCACGGCAGCGTAAGAGTAAAGCGTGAAACCTTCAGCATCGCTGCCTGATTTTTTCAGCGCATCGACCACACCCTTGGTGGCGGGGTCAGTACGAGGATCTTTCAGGAAGCTCATGTACACGCCTTCTGCATTCTGTACGCCACCCGCGGCGGTCACGAAGGCAGGATCAGCAATACCATCATCAGAGATGAACGGTGTTTTCAGGCCTTGCTGACGCATTTGCTTGACCAGCACACCGGCTTCGGCATACAGGCCGCCAAAGAATACGGCGTCCACGTTGGCACCCTTGATCTTGGTGACCAGCGCATTGTAGTCACGCTCGCCGCGTGTCACGCCGTCTTCCAGCACGACTTCAATGCCCAGTTTCTTGGCCGCATCGCGCGTGGCGTTGGCCAGACCGACACCGTAAGTGTCCTTGTCGTTGATAATGGCAACACGTTTGACTTTCAGAACGTCCTTCATGAACTGGGCGTCTACCTCACCCTGCTGGTCATCACGGCCGCAAGTGCGCAGGATAGTAGCCAGATCACGTTCTGTGACCTTGGGGTTGGTTGAGGCGGGTGTGACATTCAGAATATTGGCTTCGTCATAAATTTCAGAAGCGGGAATGGTGCTGGATGAGCAGAAGTGACCGACAACAGCACTGACTTTTTCCTGGTCAACCAGACGGTTGGCGGCAGCCACAGCCTGCTTCGGATCGCAGGCGTCATCGGCCGTGACCAGTTTGAGTTGCTTGCCATTGACGCCGCCCTTGGCGTTGATGGCATCGATGGCGGCCTGTGCACCCGTCTGCAACTGCTTACCGAAAGCCGCACTGCCACCAGTCATGGGCGCGCCCAGACCGATTTTGATTTCATCTGCGGCCAGCGCTGGCGTACCAAAGGCAGCAGTCAGCGCAGTTGCCAGAAAGACATTCTTCAACACTTTATTCATGCTTTTCTCCTGATCGACGAGCATGGGTTCTGCACAGGGGCAAAACCATCAAATAATGTGCGACCTGCCTATGCCGGCCACACGCCTAACCACTACAATTCACTTCTATCAAACCCTACCAGACATTCAGTTCCACAATGGGCTGGTTGTTCAGAACACGTTCCCAGCCCATGCGGGAAAGATCCAGGCTGCGATACTTTCCGAACTCGATAAGCTCGGCCAGTCCGCGCCCGACAGCGGGTGATTGTTGCATACCATGCCCGCTGAAGCCATTAGCGTAAACCATATTATCGACCTCGGGATGGTAGCCAAGAATCACGTTCTGGTCGAAGGTGTTGTAATCGTAATGCCCTGCCCATGCGTGTTCGCAGCGCAGTGCCTCAAAGGCGGGAACGCGCTGCGCAAGTATCGGCCAGAGGATTTCTTCGAACAGCGTATGCTGAACGTCATAATCGAAGCACTCAGGATCCTGGTCCTCAGGCGGCTGAATACCACCAATGAAACCCTCGCCTTCCGGATGAAAGTACGCGCCTGAAGGATCGATGACCATGGGACAGTTGCTGATTTTTTCAGGACAAGTGAAATAAAACACGCTGCGCTTACGCGACTGTTGAGGCAGAGTCACGCCGACCTGAGCTGAGAGTGAGGCCGCGCCAGTGCCAGCGGCATTGACCAGGGTGTCGCAGGCAACTGTCGCACCGCTTTTCAAATTCACACTTGTGATTTTCTTGCCCGACTTGCTGATGCTGACGACCTCGTCTTCGACGTAGGTCACGCCCTGGGCGATGGCCTTGCGTCGAAATGCGCGCATCATGCCATAGGCATCCAGCCAGCCTTCTCCCCTGACGCCGTAAGAACCCAGTGCCAGATCATCCACATTCAGCCAGGGCCAGGCTGCCTTCAGTTCATCAGGTGTGCGCAGTTCAATCTCGGCACCCAGACTGCGCTGCAAGGCATTGTTCTGACGCATGACGGCTTCGCCCCCGGGCGTTGCCAGAAACAGATAACCTTTTTCCTGAAAGCCAATGTCCGGATGATCATCATCAACGGCAAGACGCTCACCCAGGGTTCGCAGAAATTCGGTGCCGAACTGGGAGAGCTGAATATTTTCGGGCGTGGAAAACTGATGGCGAATGGACGCGGCCGACAGTGCCGTTGCACATTTCTGATAGCTGGCATCCTTTTCAATGACCAGCACCGAACCTTTGAAAGTTGGCGAGGCGCTCAGAAAATAAGCCAGCGAACTGCCCGTGGCTGCACCACCAACGATCACGACATCATATTTGCTTT
>JAFAGQ010000346.1 GCA_023422555.1 Pseudomonadota bacterium | reverse complement strand
CCTGTGACCATCAACAATCAGATGCCGATGCGGGCATGGTACGACATCATGGCGCTCAGCAATGTCAGTCGTGATGTGGATGAAGCCGGTCTGCGTGCTTCGCAGAGCGAGATTGAAGCCCTGATCCGGCGCGAGAACGAGCGCGGCGTACCCACAGAACGCATCGTACTTGCCGGCTTTTCGCAGGGCTGCGCCATGGCTTATCAGACGGGCCTGCGATCGCAAAAGAAACTGGCAGGCCTGATCTGCCTGTCCGGCTATCTGCCCATGGCCGATAAGACTGTCAGCGAACACAATACTGCTCATCTGGATATGCCTATTTTTATTGCACATGGTACATATGACCCGGTGGTCAATATTGCCTTTGCAGAACAGACCCGGGACTGGCTGAAGGCCAACAACTACACCCAGACTGAATGGCACACGTATCCCATGGCGCACTCGGTCAACCTGGACGAGATCCGAGACATTTCCGCGTTTCTGCAACGCATCACGAACTGATGAGAATTGGCTGCGGGGGCCGCAGCTTTTACAGCCGATGCGCCCTTCGCCCTGAATCCAGATATCACGCATGAAATAGATGGCCGTGTACCTTCCGGACAGGCCATTCTTCTTTTAATGAAGGCGTTCGCCGTCGTGCCGCAGTGACCAACTCGCCGATCCCATCCGACTAAAATTCAATACTATTGCCGTCCAGCGCCTGCATGACGTTCGGCGGCAGCGCAGCAGGATTTTCCATCAGAAAACGGTCCAGTTCATGCCCGGCATGGGTCAGCCACGTTGTGCCCGGCGCAAGCCTGTCGTGGATGTCCAGCGCCTGGTTCAAATCATTGTGATTGCGGCCCGCGGTTTCGCGAGGCGGATAGGAGCAGTCAAGCACGCAATAATCCAGCCTGGCTTTGCGCAGCAGAGCCAGTACTTTTGGTTCCAGCCCGGCCGTATCAGTCAGGTAAGCCAGCTTGCCGCCCTTTTCCGTACAGATGAGATAACCCAGAGTGGGTTTGGAATGCTGCAACGGCAATGCCGTCATTTGAAAACCCGGAAAATCACAAGTTTGATAAGGAGCGAAGGTCTGGGAGAAATCCAGAATGCCAGGATGTTTGTACAAATCGGCAAACCCGAATTCATCAACAGGACCGTAAACCGGCAGCCGTAGATTGACACCCCAGCGAAGATGCAGCAAACCCTGCGCATGATCTGCGTGATAGTGCGTCTGGAAAATGCCGTTCAGAGATCCCGGCGCATAACGGCTTGCCAGATCGGTCAGGCCGCTGTCGATGAGCCATTGCCCTTTATGATTCTGCAGCAAGGCACTACAGGGACGACGCAAGTATCTGCTGTCGGTATGCGCACGACGGCAGGCAATGCAATCACAGTTGTAAACCGGCATCTGCGCCGAATTGCCTGTGCCCAGGAAGGTGAATTTCATGATGCGTTCCTGATGGTGGCAGGCGTGATCCTTTCAAGCAGTGCGCCAATGGTGGCGTCAAGCGCGCCGGAATTATCCAGCAGAAAAAAATCAGTGCCGTGTTCGCGCAGCCGTTCAACAAACGCCAGATCCATGGTTGCGTTGCGGGCCAGCCGCTGGGCAATTTCCTCGCGGTTTTCCCGACCCCGAGCCAGCAGACGCTGCAGAAGCAGTTCTGTCTGCACCTTGAGCAGCACGACCAGCAACCCGGGATAGCGCTGCGCCGCGGTCTCGCAATAGGCGCGCGATCCGTTGACCATCACCGTCCTGCCGGCTGCCAGATGCTGATCCATTTCGGTGGCGATGCCATAGGCCAGTCCATTGGCTCGCCAGCTCATGGCGAATTTTCCTTCCTGCTCCATGCGATCGAAATGCTCAGGGGAAAGACCATACGCATCCTCTCCTTCGGCCTCGGCCGACCGGGTGATGTACCGTTTCATGACATGCACGGCACCCTGGCCGCGCGTCGCCACCCCATCCAGTACGCTGTCCTTGCCCGCCCCAGACGGACCAATCAGATACACCAGTTTGCCACCCATCAGAACACGCGTTCCCCATGTCGCAGTACCTGCCGTACGACAAACTGTTTGCCGGAATCCTTGACCCGCAACAGATCGGCAACCAGACCCGGCAGTATCTGTCCGCGATCGGGCAGATTGGCCGATTGCGCTGGCGCCAGACTGACCATATTGACCGCCTGAGGCAGACTGATCCCCAGATCCGACTGACTCAGGATGCGGACCGACTGCAGCATGCTGGCCGGATAGTAATCACTGGACAGAATATCCAGCACGCCGTTGCGCGCCAGATCGGACGCGGCAATATTGCCCGAATGTGAACCTCCGCGCACCACATTGGGCGCCCCCATCAGGACTTTCAGACCCAGCTCGTGGCTCATCGATGCGGCTTCATGCGTGGTGGGGAATTCGGCAATGGTCATGCCAAAGCCAGCCGATTCCTGCACATGCTCGCGAGTGGCATCATCGTGACTTGCCAGCGACAGTCCGCGTGCCTGACAAATGTCCACGATACTGCGACGGTATTTAACGCTGAAGCGTTCCGCATTGCCTTTCTGCCTCTGAATGAAGTCATCCATTTCCTGATCGCTCAAATGATACTTACCCTGATAGTACTCGCGATACTTTTCGTATTTGACGAACTGACGCTGACCAGGTGTGTGATCCATGACCGATACAAGATGTACCAGGTCATTTCCGACCAGATCTTCGAATATTTCAAGTGTCTTTTCATGACTCACTTCGCAGCGCAAATGCAGGCGATGTTCGGCGCGGGTATGCCCGTCATGGGCAGCGTGCGAAATGGCCTCGATCATTTTTGGCAGCTGCAGCAGGCGGTTTCCTTTCGGATTGACGTCGCCGATAGACAGCGCATCGAACACAGTTGTAATACCCGAGCCGACGATCTGCGCATCGTGAGCCAGTACTGCATTTTCTGATGGCCAGTCCACCCCTGGCCGCGGGTTCATGTACCTCTCCAGATTATCCGTATGCAGTTCAATCAGGCCCGGAAAAATATAGTCGCCGCCCCAATCCTCTGCGCCGGCCATGGAGACCGAGCCTTCGCTGATCTCACTGATTTTTCCATTATTCAGCTTCAGCGTGCCGTGTATCACTTCGCTGGCCGTGACAATCTTTGCATTCGTGACGATGCGCTCATGCGACATTTTTCATCTCCTGTGTTGCGATATCCAGATAATGGTCGACGACGCTTTCCCTGGCGGCCTTGTCGTGAAAAATGCCAATCAGCGCCGAACCGCCGGCCTTGGCTTCAGCAATCATGTCCAGGACAACCTGGCGGTTGGTCTCGTCCAGTGACGCCGTGGGTTCGTCCAGCAGCATCAGTGGCCAGTTCACCATGAAGCCGCGCGCGATATTGACGCGTTGCTGTTCGCCCCCTGAAAACGTATTGGGTGCTAGCCCCCATAACCGTTGTGGAATATTCAGACGCGTCAGCAGATCCATTGCCCGCGCCCTGGCCTGCTGCGGCTGCCATCCACGCAACAGGGCCGGCTCCTGCACCACGTCAAGGCAGGTGACGCGAGGTATAACGCGCAGAAACTGGCTGACATAACCCATGCTTTCGCGCCTGACGGCCATGATCTGGCGCGGCGTTGCACCCACCAGTTCAACCATGGTGCCGCGATGCTGCAGCTGGATCGAACCACCGCCAGGCAGATAGTTTCCATAAAGCGTGCGCAGCAGTGTCGATTTGCCGGCCCCTGATTGCCCATGCAGTACCACACATTCGCCTGAGTGCAGGGAAAAGCTGATAGCCTTGAGGACATGCAGTTGCACGCCCTGCTGCTGATGCAGGGTAAAGGTTTTACAAAGGTCATGGACCTTGATGATTGTGTTCATACTGGCTCCATTGAGTTCATCGTGCCTGCGGAAAGGCTTTCTCTGAGATCATTCTGTTCGTCCATCACGGTTGCAATACTGATGACACCAGCAGCTGGGTATAGGGGTGTTGCGGGTCATCCAGGATCTGGTCGGTCAGACCGCTTTCCACAACCCGGGAGCGCCGCATAACCATCAGCCGGTCTGCCAGCAGACGGGCCACGGCCAGATCATGCGTCACAATAATCACAGCCAGACCCAGGTCTCTGACCAGGGCGCGCACCATGTCCAGCAGGCGAGCCTGCACCGAGACATCCAGTCCTCCGGTAGGCTCGTCCATGAACACCAGACGCGGACCCGAAACCAGATTTCGTGCAATCTGCAGACGCTGCTGCATGCCGCCGGAAAACGTGCGTGGCAAATCGTCAATTCGGCTTGCATCAATCTCGACATGCGTGAGCCAGCGCAAGGCGGCCGCCCGCAGGCTGCTGTAGTTGCGTTCCCCCTGCGCCATCAGTCGCTCGCCGATATTGGCACCGGCCGATACTGTCATGCGCAGCCCATCGCGCGGATTCTGTTCAACAAAGCCCCATTCGGTGCGCAGCAATGTTCGGCGTTGCGCCTCGGATGACGCATACAAATTCGTCTGCGCACCATCACGACGGCGATAGTGAATACTGCCGGTGTCGGGTTCGCTGCGCCCGGACAGCACGTTCAGCAGGGTGGATTTGCCCGACCCGGACTCGCCGACAATTCCCAGCACTTCGCCAGGGTAAAGATCGAAGCTGACGCCCTGGCAGCCTTTGTCGGGACCGAAAAGGCGGCCGATATCCCGAACACTGAACAATGGCTCGTTCACATCGGTTTTCATGTCTTCGTCCTGATTCCAGCCTGTATCGATTGCCTGCAGCGTATTCATGCTTTCTCCTCGATTGCGGCAACGCGCTGCTCGCAGTAATCGGTATCCGAGCAGACGAACTCGCGACTGCCCGTGTCATTGGTAATAATTTCATCCAGAAAGGAATCGGATGACCCGCAAATAGCGCAACAGCGATCCCACTTCTGAACCTCGAATGGGTGATCATCAAAATCCAGGCTGGAAACACGTGTATAGGGCGGCACGGCGTAAAGACGTTTTTCGCGCCCTGCCCCGAACAGCATCAGCGCAGGACTGCAATGCAATTTGGGATTATCGAATTTGGGGATGGGCGATGGATCCATGACGTAGCGATCATCAACCAGCA
>JAFAGQ010000240.1 GCA_023422555.1 Pseudomonadota bacterium | reverse complement strand
GATTAATGGAGCAAATGCATGTGCGGAATTGTTGGCGCTGTTGCGCAACGTGATATCACCCCCGTCCTGGTGGAAGGTCTCAAACGGCTCGAATATCGTGGTTATGACTCATGTGGTGTTGCGGTGCATATGGACGGCGAATTACGTCGCACCCGCAGTACCCAGCGCGTCGCCGAACTCGAAGCCCAGATCAAGGAAGATCATATCAGTGGCTTTACCGGTATTGCCCACACACGCTGGGCAACGCATGGCGTACCTGCTACGCACAATGCGCACCCGCATTTCTCCGGCCCTGCCAATGGCAAGCCACGCATCGCGCTGGTCCACAACGGCATCATTGAAAATCACGACGAACTGCGTGAAGAACTCAAGGGCCACGGCTATGTTTTTGAAAGTCAGACCGACACAGAGGTTATTGCTCACCTCATCGACCATCTGTATAACGGCGACCTCTTCGAAACCGTACAGCAGACTGTGCGTCGTCTGACCGGCGCCTACGCCATTGCTGTATTCTGCCGCGACGAGCCTCACCGCGTTGTCGGCGCCCGTCATGGCTCACCGCTGATTGTGGGACGTGGCGAAAACGAAAACTTCCTGGCCTCTGATGCCCTGGCCCTGGCTGGCACCACCGATCAGATCATCTACCTTGAGGAAGGCGATGTAGTAGACCTGCAACTGCAAAAGGTCTGGATTGTTGACGCCGAAGGCAAACCCGTTGAGCGTAAAATCAATACGGTACACGCGCACACTGGCGCAGCGGAACTGGGCCCTTACCGTCACTACATGCAAAAAGAAATCTTCGAGCAGCCACGTGCCGTGGGCGATACCATCGACGGCATCGAGTCCATCGAACCTGAAATGTTTGGCGATGACGCTGCAAAAATCTTCAAGGATATTGACAGCGTTCTGATCCTGGCTTGCGGTACCAGCTATTACGCTGGCCTGACGGCGAAATACTGGCTCGAATCCATCGCCCAGATCGCGGTGAACGTAGAGATTGCCAGTGAATATCGCTATCGTGACAGCGTGCCCAACCCCAAATCACTGGTCATCACCATCTCCCAGTCCGGTGAAACGGCTGACACGCTTGCAGCGCTGAAACACGCACGCTCATTGGGCATGGAAAACACACTGACCATCTGCAACGTACAGACCAGTGCGATGGTGCGCGAGTGCAAACTGAACTTCATCACCCATGCGGGCGTGGAAATTGGCGTGGCATCAACCAAGGCATTTACCACTCAGTTGGTAGGCCTGTTCCTGCTGACGCTGACCATTGCCAAAGTGCGCGGTCGTTTGACCGGCGAACAGGAAGCGGAATACATCAAGCAACTGCGCCACCTGCCCACTGCTATTGGTGCCGTGCTCGCACTGGAGCCACAAATCATGGCCTGGGCAGACCGTTTCGCCAACAAGGAAAACGCCCTCTTCCTGGGTCGCGGCATGCACTACCCGATTGCTCTGGAAGGCGCGCTGAAACTCAAGGAAATCAGCTACATTCACGCTGAAGCCTATCCTGCGGGTGAACTGAAGCATGGCCCGCTGGCGCTTGTGACGGAGCACATGCCCGTTGTCACCATTGCGCCGAACGACGAACTATTGGAAAAACTTAAATCCAATATGCAGGAAGTCAGCGCACGCGGCGGTGAACTGTATGTGTTCGCGGACAGCGATTCAAAAATCAAAGCCAGCGAAGGCATGCACCTGATTCATATGCCGGAGCACTACGGCAAGCTGTCTCCCATCCTGCACACCATCCCGCTGCAACTGCTGTCCTACCATACCGCCGTCGCACGTGGCACAGACGTGGATAAACCACGGAATCTGGCGAAAAGCGTGACGGTGGAGTAAGGGAAGGCGGCGCTCAAACCTGAAGAGGAGAAATAGTGTCTGTCGATTGCTTATTTCTCCTAATACCTTCTAATTTATTCTAATAATCAATTTTGCCGATAACCTGCCAAAATCTAGCCAGAGTCTGCCTGGTTCTTACTCTAATGTTTAGGCCCCTTCTTCCCGGAGCCGCGCTGCGTGATCATCAATAGCCAGCACATACCCTTGTCCACGTAAATTACGGATGATGGGTCGCGGTCCCATTGCAGGCGTGCCTAGTTTCCTGCGCAAACTGCTTATATGCGTACCAATGCTTCGATCAAAACGAGTCAACACACGGCCCAGGGCAAAGATGCCAATATCGTGCATGCTGACAACAGAGCCGGCAGAGCCCATGAGCAATTCGAGGATGCGCTGTTCGGCCCCGGTCAGTGAGACGTCGCGGCCGTATATGGTGGTTACACCTGTCGTCGGATTGAGGGTCAGCGGGCCCGATACGAGTGTGCCTGATCGATCAACTCGCGTCGCTTCGGCGCTATCGGGCTGCTTATAGATCAAACCTCGATATGATGTGTGCGAATATAACTGGTCTTGGTAAGAGCCATAATGACGGAAGCCGCGCTTTTGATAGGCCTCTGGTTGTATTCGAATCATCTCATGTCGTTGTAAGAGCGCCTTCATTCGCTCAGTCAATTCCGGGAGGCATAACGGCTTCGCCAGGCACTCATCTGCGCCAGATTCCAATCCACTGGCAGGGTCCTCTGCATGATCAATAAGCAGAATCAGTGGATTTCGTGATTGCTGTCGATAGGACTGGAGCCACTCCAATCCGGAGATGTCCGGTAGTTCCTTATCAAGGACAACCAGATGATGAGTCCGCCGCCGCATCAGCCGGGTTGCCTGATAACCCGAGTGAGCCAATATAACGCGGTAGCCCTGAGATTCAATATATTCACACAGCATTTTGGACAACATTACGTCGTTTTCAATGAGGAGAATGTGCGGTGCACTTGTCTGATAAGTCTGCATCGTATTTGAAGTCTCTTTGTGACTTAAACAACACTAAATCGCCACGTAAAGTACCAAGAAATGTAAAGAAAAATAAAGCTGTGAAAAGAATGTTGCTGAAAAAAAGCTGAATATATCTAATAGTAAATAATTCTCATTTAGAAGTCCAACGATTACGAGAATTCTGCTCAATACATTATCCAGAGAGGAATCATCTGATGTTGTTCGCTATTCCGGTTTCGACACGAGAACCGGCTCGTCACAATCCTGTTCGTCAGATTACCGCCTTGTGCGCCATTGGTCTGAGCGCCGCGGTACCACAGTTGACATTTGCTCAAACGGCGATAGAAACCGCCCCGGTCACCTCGCTCAATCCCATCGTAGTCACCGCCAGCGGTTTCGAACAGGACATCATTGATGCCCCAGCCTCCATCAGTGTCATCCCCCGGGAAAAACTCGAAAAAGGAGCGTACCGTGATTTGACCGATGCCTTGCGTGATGTGCCTGGTGTCATCATGACACCATCCGATAACAACACCTCTGACATCACGTTGCGTGGCATGAGTGCCAACTACACCCTGATTCTGGTGGATGGCAAGCGCATGAGTACCCGGGAAACGCAGACAAACGGCAGCACAGGCACGGATCAGAGCTGGGTTCCCCCGCTCGAAGCCATTGAACGCATTGAAGTGGTTCGCGGCCCGATGTCCTCGCTGTATGGTTCAGATGCAATGGGCGGTGTGATCAACGTCATTACGCGCAAAGTACCCAAAAAGTGGGGCGGATCGGTACGTCTTGATTCCACATTGCAGCAGCACTCCGCCTCAGGTAATAATTTTCAGGGTAACTTCTATCTGGCGGGCCCCATCAAGGAGGACCTGCTTGGTCTGAGTCTTTATGGCGTCTATTCGCATCGCAGCGAAGACGATATTGAAGAGGGTTATAACCGCCACACCAACCGTGGCTTGACTGCGAAACTGTCTCTGACGCCCAATCGCGATCATGATATTGTTCTGGAAGCAGGGGCATCCAAACAGATTTACCGCTCCACGCCAGGAAAAACGCTGCTTCCGACAGAAGAGGAAAGCCGCCGCGAATTCAATCGCCAGCATTTTTCGCTGACGCATGACGGTCGGTGGTCTTTCGGCACGTCCAATACCTATGTTCAGCGCGAAGAGACCGAAAACCTGTCCCGCGATATGACCATCAGAAACACAACGGCCAGTACAAAATGGAGCATGCCACTGTTTGATCGTCATGTGGCAACCGTGGGCGCCTATTACAGCC